>JBOHTE010000734.1:0-1125 GCA_050733555.1 Gemmatimonadaceae bacterium
ACGTTGCACTGTTAACATGCGGTCATGCCCGCGACACCAGAAGACCTCGACATCCAACAGCTCGCCGAGCGCGCCGGCGTCACGGTCCGTACGATTCGCTACTACATCCAGCAGGGGCTGCTCCCCGCGCCGGACTCCCATGGACCCGCGACCCGCTACGGCGCGGCGCATCTCGACCGTCTGCACCTGATCAGGCGTCTCCAGCGCGAGCATCTCCCGCTGGCGGAAATCCGCCGCCGCCTCGAGGTGCTGAGGGACGCCGATGTCCGCCGCGTGCTCAGCGAGGCACCGGCGAAGAAGCACTCGCGCTCCGCGGCGGAATACGTGCGCGAGGTGCTCTCACGTGACAGGCGCAGAGAGTCCGGGCAATCCCCGCTCGCGTCGTTCTCGCACGCAAGTCTCGCGAACCCCGTGTCCGAACTCTCCGTGCACTTGCCGCACGAGACGCAGATTGCCGAACCTCGCGCGTCCGCGCTGTCTGAGCTGTTGGGCGCCGGCCAACGCGAACCGCGCCAGCCGGGACCCCACACCGAATCGCGCAGCACCTGGGAGCGCATCGGCCTTGGCAACGACATCGAACTGCACGTGCGCCGGCCACTCTCGCGCGAGCAGAACCGCCAGCTCGAGCAACTGCTCCGCGCTGCGCGCGACCTTCTCACGGAAGACGCATGAGCCGGCCCACCCGGCCCACCCGGCGCAGCCAGCGATCACTGTCAGACCAACTCCCTATCGTTGAGGCACCCATGTTACCGGACACGAACCAGGACGCCATGACGCTTCATCTCCGCACCGATCGCGTGCTCATCCGTGCTCACACCCACAGCACCCGCTACTTCACCGCGCGCATCGTCGCACAGGCGGGGCCGCACCGCGCGGAACGCCTGGCCGTCAACGTTGCCTTCGTGCTCGACAGGTCGGGTTCCATGTCCGACACGCGCAAGTTCGACCTCGCGCGCCAGGCCGTGCAGCAGGCGCTCGGCACGCTGCGTGAAACCGATCGATTTTCGCTCGTCGTGTATGACAACGTCATCGATGTACTCGCGTCGTCCACGCGGGCCACGGCCGGCGCGCGGGCGCAGGCCCTCGGCGCGCTCGCCGCCATCGGGCCGCGCGGGAGCACGGATC
>JBOHTE010000735.1:0-11912 GCA_050733555.1 Gemmatimonadaceae bacterium
GATCTCCTCAATCGTCGTCTCGCGCGGGTTGCCGATGTTGACCGGCTCGTTGACGTCCGAGAGCATCAGCCTGATGATGCCGTCGACGAGATCGGTGATGTAGGTAAAGCTCCGCGTCTGCGTGCCTTCACCGAAGACGGTGACGTCCTCGTTGCGCAGCGCCTGCGACATGAACGCCGGCACGGCGCGTCCGTCGTTGAGTCGCATGCGAGGGCCGTAAGTGTTGAAGATCCGGACGATTTTCGTGTCGACCCCGTGATACCGGTGATACGCCATCGTCATCGCCTCGGCGAAGCGCTTGGCTTCGTCGTAGACGCCGCGCGGGCCGACGGGATTCACGTTGCCCCAGTAGGTTTCCTTCTGCGGGTGCTCGAGCGGATCGCCGTAGACCTCGGAGGTGGACGCGATGACGAACCGCGCGCCTTTGGCTTTCGCGAGGCCGAGGGCTTTGTGCGTGCCGAGCGCGCCGACCTTGAGCGTCGGAATGGGGTGCTCGAGGTAGTCAATGGGACTGGCAGGCGAGGCGAAGTGGAGCACGCCATCGAGCGGCCCCGCCACATACGTGTACGTCGAAATGTTGTGCCGCAGAAACTCGAAACGCTCCTGCCCGATGAGATGCGCGATGTTATCGGGATGGCCGGTGATGAAATTGTCGAGGCCTACGACCTGGTGGCCGTCCGCGAGGAAGCGATCGCACAGGTGCGAGCCGAGAAATCCGGCGGCGCCGGTGATGAGCACTCTCACGTCCGCGCCCGCCCGATCGAATCGTACTGAAAGCCCAGCTCCGCCATCTTCGCGGGGTCGTAGAGATTGCGACCGTCAATGATCACCGGTCGGCGAAGCAGCTTCTTGATGCGCGCAAAATCGGGGTGGCGATACTCGTTCCAGTCGGTGACGATCACCAGCGCGTCGGCACCGTCCACGGCGGCGTAGTTCGTCTCCGCATACCCGATCCGCTCGCCCAGCCGCCGGCGTGCCTCATCCATGGCCACCGGATCGTGCGCCACGACCGCGGCCCCGCGCGCCAGCAGATCCTCGATCAGCGTCAGGGCAGCCGACTCGCGCATGTCATCCGTTTGCGGCTTGAAGGCGAGGCCCCAGAGCGCAATGCGTGTTCCGTGAAGCTCACCATCGAGCGCATCGCCCAGCTTCTCGCACAGCCGGCGCTTCTGTTTGGCATTCGCCGACTCCACGGCAGTGAGCACCGACAGTGTCGCCCCCCATTCGTCCGCCGTCCGCATCAGCGCCTTGACATCCTTCGGAAAGCAGGAGCCGCCGTACCCCGGCCCCGGAAAGAGAAAGGACGCGCCGATGCGCTGATCCGAGCCGATGCCCTTGCGGACGTGATCCACGTTCGCGCCTACCCGCTCGCACAGATTCGCGATCTCGTTCATGAAGGAAATCCGTGTCGCCAGCATGGCGTTGGCCGCATACTTGGTCATCTCGGCAGACGGGATATCCATGAAGATGATCGGCTTGCCGGTGCGCACGAATGGCGCGTAGAGTTCGGCCATCACGGAGCGCGCATGATCGCTCTCGACGCCCAGCACGACGCGATCGGGACGGAGAAAATCATCCACCGCGTTCCCCTCCTTCAGGAACTCGGGATTGCTGCAGAGGTGAAACGGGTACTGCGCCTTGAGGCCTACGGCGGCGGCGACTTTCTGCGCGGTCCCCACCGGTACGGTGGATTTCGTCACGACCACCAGCTCCTGGCGCATATGCTCGCCAATGGCTTGTGCCACGCTCAGGACGTGCCGCAGATCCGCGGACCCGTCCTCGTCCGGCGGCGTTCCCACGGCAATGAAAACGACCTGCGCGGCGGAGATGGCGTGGGGGATGTCCGTGGTGAAACAGAGCCGATGCTGCTCCTGATTGCGCGCCACCAGGCTGTCGAGTCCGGGCTCATAGATCGGCAGGACGTTGCGGGTGAGCCCTTCGATCTTTGCCGCGTCCACGTCAGCGCAGATGACGTCGCTGCCTGTCTCCGCCAGACAGGCCCCAACCACCAGGCCGACGTACCCAGTTCCAATGACTGTGATGTGCACGCGATTTCAGCGGGACGGGAAGAACCGATTTCGGTAAGATGGAAGCCTGTAAAGGTATTGCCACTGTCGGGATGGAGCAACGTGCGGCGACCTCACGGATAGCGGAAACGCCAGGTGCCCGTGAGCCGGAACTGTCCATATGTCGCGGCCGGAGCATGCTGATTGTTCACGTTGTCGATTCGCCCGAGCTCGACACTGGCCGTGATCGGAATCGTCCCGTCCAGCCATTGCGCCGAGGCGTCGAACAGCCACGCCCCCTGTACGGCGGGCTGGTCAGCGGTGGTGTCGGGAAAGGGATCGCCCGCGTGCCCCATGCGATCCGGTGGCGGTCGCTGCGCGATGCGCAGTGCACCATGCCGCCAGCGGGAGACGCCGCCGCTGAGCCGCAGCTTCGGCAGCGTCCAGAACTGCGCGAAGAGGCGCGCCATGTCGGCGTCCGGGCCGAGCTCGGATCCGATCGGCTGGTCATACTGCTGCCAGGTATCGGTGTAGCTCCGCCCGAAATACGTGTAGGCTCCCACACGACGATACTGGAAGCCGATGCTGGTGGGCACGATGAGCGGCAGCGCGTACGTCGCCCGCAGGTTCCACCCCAGCAGATCCGGGAAGACCTTCCGGTCGCGCGAATCGATCTGGATGTCGTCAATCAGGAGGTCGCCCTGGAGGGAGGCGCGGCCCACATTGGCCCGCACCGACCCGAACGCGGAGAGATTCGCGTTGCCCGCTGTTTCCGTGGGACGACCGCGATCGTTCTGCACGACCTGGTAAATCATGAGCGGATTCGCGTATTGCAGATTGATGCCCCCGCCCTGTCGTGGAATCACACCCGTCTCGCCGACGGTGAACTCGAGTTGCCGGTCGGGTCGCCACGTGAGTGCGTGACCGATGAGCACGCGATGCCAGCGCTGCGTGACGCCGCTGTCCGCAAGACTGTCCGTGGCGGTGGTCAGCACCACGTCGTTGATGGACGCGAGGAGCGCCTTGAATTCGAAGTGCGTCCACTGCGCCGTGAGCGTGATGCGATCCAGCGCGGGTCCGTTTGCCGAGAGCACCAGGGACTCGGTGCCATCGCCGAGCCACGCCTCGCGCGCGCGACCAACGGACAACACGACGCGCCCCAGCCGGCCGGACGCGTAGGCATCGCTGAAATCGAGGATCCCGGACGTGCTGCGAAACGGCTCGGCGCGCACCGTCGGATCGTTCCGATACTGCGTCTCCCCGTACGCCTCGGAGACGAGCAGCACGTTGGGCCCGCCATTCCAGGTCACGCGCACCCGGCCGATGCCGACGAGCGGCGGATCGCCCGCCGAGGTGGAACGCACATCCTGCCAGAGTGGATCGATCGTGCCGCCGGTGAGGCCAGTCGCCCGAAGCGTAACCGCCGTACCCAGACGCAGTCGGCTCGCCGTGGAGTCGGCAACCGGCTGGTGCAACACGAACCGTGCGGTGAGTTGGTTCAGGATTCGTCCGGCGCATGCCGGTTCCGTCGCGGCCGCATGCAGGGCCGCCTGGATGTCCTTTACCATGAATGGACGGAACGCAGAGACGCGCGCCGCGCCACAGCCAAGCTGCACGAGTCCGTCGAGCTGGACGTACGCCGGATCATCCAGTGGGAGACCGGCGAGCGGATGCTGCGCAGCCGCCGGCCTCGCCAGGCAGGCGAGGAACACGGCAAGCACTCCCGTGGACAGGCGGGTTCGCATTACTGATGCTCGCGAAATCCGGGTGACGCCAGCACCGGCTTCGGGAAGAAGACAGGACTCACTGAACGGACAGGATTCACAGGATTGCGGAGCGCTGCATCACAGGGCTCCGGTCCGTTCGCCCAACACTGCGGATGCGTCCTGAGCGCCGATGACCGTGGACATCATCAGCTGACAAATCGGGTCTTGGAGCGGCCGTCAGTCGTGCCGACACGATCGCGCAGGCTGGCAATGAGCGCCGCCTGTGGCGAAAACTCGGGCACGAGCTCCTGCAGCTTGCGCAGAATCGCGCGCTCATCACGGATGCACAGCGCATCCCAGAGCTGGTCGAGCGCGCGATCCAGCGGCACCGGCGACGCGGTACGCACGATGCGGATCTTCTCGTAGCGCGTGGGAATGGTCTCCTCACTCGCGGACGTCAGCTGCTCGTGGAGCTTCTCTCCCGGGCGTAATCCCGTGAACACGATCGGAATGTCCACGTCGGGCTCGAGACCCGACAGGCGGATGAGATTGCGCGCCAGATCCACGATGCGCACAGGCTGCCCCATTTCCAGCATGACGATCTTGTCGTGCGCCTCCTCCAGCACGGAGGATTGCAGCACGAGTTGCACGGCCTCCGGAATGGTCATGAAATAGCGGCTCGCTTCCGGGTGCGTCACGGTGACGGGACCGCCCGCGGCGATCTGTTCGGTGAAGAGCGGGACGACCGACCCGTTGCTCCCCAGCACGTTTCCGAAACGCACCGCCACGAAGTGCTGCGCGCACCCGGCGTTCATCGAAAGCACGATCAGCTCCGCGAGGCGCTTGGTGGCGCCCATGATGTTGCTCGGGCTCACCGCCTTGTCGGTGGAGATGAGCACGAATTTCGCCCCGAATTCCGCCGCCAGCAGCGCGACGTTGCGCGTGCCGAACACGTTGTTGTGCACCGCATGCGCCAGATGCGCCTCCATCATGGGCACATGCTTGAACGCCGCGGCGTGATACACGAGTTCTGGCTGGTACTCGTGAAAGGCCCGCTCCACGTCCTGCTGCTCGCGAATGTCGCAGATGAGCGGGTGCAGCTCCAGCGCCGGGTGCCTGCGTCGCAGTTCCTGCTCCGCGAGGAACAGCGCGTTTTCGCTGCGCTCCAGCAGCACCATGGAGCCCGGACCGTATTCCGCGATCTGGCGCGCCAGCTCCGCGCCAATGGACCCGCCCGCTCCCGTGATGAGGACGCGCCGTCCCAGAATGTCCGAGCGGATGAGCGAGGTGTCGAGATCGACGGGATCGCGCCCGAGCAGATCCTCCACCTGCACCGCGCGGACTTCGCTGATCTGGACGCGGCCGCTGAGCGCAGCAATGGCCGGCAGAATCTTGAACGGGAGCTTGGTCGCCAGACAGCGATTGACGATGGCCTGGATCGCGTCCCGCGGCGCCGACGGGATCGCGATGATGATCTCGTCGGCCGGATTCCGCGCGAGCACCGGCACCAGCTGCGCCGTGGTGCCGAGCACCGGGACGCGGTGGATGTGAAAGCCGGTCTTGTTGCCATCATCGTCCACGAAACCGACCGGCTGATAGCCCAGACGGGGATTGTTCTGCATCTCACGCAGCAGCAACTCGCCGGCGTCGCCAGCGCCGATGATCAGCACGCGGCGCGGCCGCGGTCCCCCGGCCGTGGAACGGCGAGTCTCACGCAGCGCACGCAGCGCGAAGCGCACCCCGCCGATCAGCATGACCGTGAGCAGCGCGTCGATGATGATCACCGACCGCGGGAACACGTATGCGTGTCGCGTGAACACGAGCGACGCGGTGAACAGGACGCTGCTGATGCCGATCGCCTTGAGCAGGGCGAACATGTCGCTCATGCCGACGTAGCGCCACCAGCCGGTATAGAGGCGGAAGACTGCGAAGGCGAGCAGCCGGAAGATGAGCAGCGGGAGCAGCGTCACCCAGAAGGTCCGCAGGTACGCGGCCGGAATGTCACCATCGAAGCGCAGCACGTAGGCGAGCGCGTAGCTGGCCACGACAAGGATCAGGTGAACGCTGATGACGAGCAGTCGCCGGTGGCGAAACGTCAGCGCCAGAATTCGGCGCTCGGCCTCATCCGTCGCGGCCGTCGCGGAGATTCCGTCCGTGTGGCTCACCACCAGTTCAGGATTCATCTGCCGTAGAACTCCCGGATGGCACCGATGGTCTCATCCTGCTGTACCTGGGTCAGCTCAGGAAAGACCGGCAGCGAAATGACTTCGCGGGCCGCGCGCTCGGCTTCCGGGCAGCTTCCCTCCGTGTAGCCGAGGTAGGAGAAACATGGCTGCAGATGCAAGGGGAGCGGATAGTAGATGGCGTTGCCGATGCCCTTGTCCCGGAGATGCGCCTGCAGCGCGTCCCGCCGCTCGGCCCGGATCGTATACTGGTTGAAGATGGACTCGTTATTCGTGTCAATCACCGGCGTGTGCACCTCTGCCACGTCCGCGAGCGCGTCGTCGTAGTACCGCGCGTGGGCGCGACGGGTCATGCTCCACTGTTCGAGATAGGGCAGCTTGGCCAGCAGCACGGCGGCCTGCAGCGCATCGAGGCGGCTGTTGTATCCCACCTCCTCGTGAAGGTACTGCACCGCGCCGCCGTGCACACGGAGCCGGCGCAGGCGGGTGGCCAGCCGCTCATCCTGCGTGACCATCATCCCGCCGTCGCCGTATCCGCCCAGGTTCTTGGACGGGAAGAAGCTGAAGGTGCCAACGGCGGCCGACTCCCCGGCCATCACCCAGCGGTCCCCGATCCGGCGGCGCGCGCCGAGGGCCTGGGCCGCATCCTCGATGAGGGGCACATCCGGAAGCGCCGCGGCGAGCTCCTCGAGCGGTGCCATCTGACCGAAGAGATCCACCGCAATCAGCGCTTTCGTCCGCGACGTGGTCGCGGCACGTGCGTGCACGGGAGAGATGTTGCAGGTCCCGGGATCAATGTCCACGAAGACGGGTGTCGCGCCCACGTTGTGCACCGTCCCCGCGGTGGCAAAGAAGGTGAACGGCGTGGTCACCACCTCGTCGCCCCGCCCGATGTCGAGCGCCCGAAGCGCCAGCAGCAATGCATCCGTGCCGCTCGCACAGCCAACGGCGAACCGCGTGCGCGAGAGCTCGGCGACCGCCTGCTCCAGCTTGTCCACCGGTTCACCCAGAATGAATCGCTGGTCGTCCACCACCTGCATCAGGGCGCGCACGACATCGTCCCGGATGCAGGCGTGCTGCGCGCGAAGATCGAGAAGAGGAACCGCCATGACAGTCAGCCGAAGAAAGTGTGGAGCAGCGCAAGTCGTCGCAACATGATCAGGTGGTGACGGTCGCGCGTGCGAGATCGTGCCATTCCTGGAGCGCCCGCACGCGCGGCGGACGGAATCGGAGTGACAGGATCGCATCACACGCCGCGTTCGCCGCCGAGAGGGTCGTCGTATAGGGAATCCGATGCGCGACGGCCGCCTGGCGCATGGTGTAATCGTCACGCTGGGAATGCTTGCCCAATGGCGTGTTGATGAGCAGTTGCACCTGGCCGTTCACGATGAGATCCACGCCGTGCGGCCGCCCTTCGTGCACCTTGAAGACGCGCTCGGCCGGGATGCCGCGGCCACGCAGGTACCGGGCCGTACCCGATGTCGCCAGGATGCGGAACCCCATCTCGTGGAACCGGCGCGCAATCGGCAGCACGGTCGACTTGTCGGAATCGTTCACGGTGATGAGGACGCTGCCGGAGAGCGGCAGTCCGTTGTCGGCGGCGAGCTGGGCCTTGGCAAACGCGCTGCCGAAGGAGTCCGAGATGCCCATCACCTCGCCCGTCGAGCGCATTTCCGGTCCCAGCACCGGATCGGCCTCGCGGAATTTGTTGAACGGAAAGACGGCCTCCTTCACGGACACGTACGGCGGCGTGACCTCCTCGGCCAGGCCGATCGTCGTGAGGCTCTCGCCCGCCATGACGCGCGCCGCGATGGACGCGAGCGGGACACCAATGGCCTTGGAGACGAACGGGATGGTCCGGCTGGCCCGCGGATTGACCTCGAGTACGTACACCACCCGGTCCTTCACGGCGAATTGCACGTTGATGAGCCCAACCACACCCAGCGCGCCCGCCAGCGCGATGGTATGCTCGCGCATGGTCATCAGGTCGGACTCGCCGATGATGTACGGTGGAAGCACGCACGCGGAATCGCCCGAGTGAATGCCGGCGTCCTCGATGTGCTGCATCACGCCACCGATCACGACGCGCTCGCCATCCGAGATGGCGTCCACGTCCGCCTCGTAGGCATCCTCGAGAAAGCGGTCGATGAGCACGGGCCGATCGTCCGACACGCGAACCGCGTGCTCGAAGTAATCACGCAACGACGATTCATCGTACACGATCCGCATGGCGCGGCCGCCCAGCACGTAGCTGGGACGCACCAGCACCGGATATCCCACGTCGGCGGCGATGCATACGGCCTCCTCGATACTCGTTGCCGTACCGGACGGCGGTTGCCGGACCCCGACTTCGCGCGCAATCTGCTCGAACCGGCGGCGGTCTTCCGCAATGTCAATGGCGTCAGGCGACGTTCCGAGAATGTGCACTCCGGCGCGCTCCAGCGCACGGGTCAGCTTGAGCGGCGTCTGCCCCCCGAGCTGGACGATCACACCGAGTGGCTGCTCCCGCTCGACGATCTCCAGGACGTCTTCGAGCGTGAGCGGCTCGAAGTAGAGCTTGTCGGAGATGTCGAAATCGGTCGATACCGTCTCGGGATTCGAGTTGACCATGATGGTCTCATAGCCACAATCGCGCAGCGCCAGCGCCGCCCGCACGCAGCAGTAGTCGAACTCCACGCCCTGCCCAATCCGATTCGGACCGCTTCCCAGGATCATGATGGACGGCCGGCCGGAGCGCGGCGCTTCGCTTTCCTCGTCGTAGCTGCCGTAGAGGTATGGCGTGCTGGACGGGAATTCGCCCGCGCAGGTATCCACCATCTTGTACGCGGGGCGAACGCCGAACGTCCAGCGACGCGCCCGCGCGGCGTCCTCCGTTTCCCCCCGTGCCGCTGCGAGTTGCGCGTCCGAGAAGCCCTGGCGCTTCATCGCCAGTACATCCGGGGCCCGGACGTCGGCCAGCGCCGCGTAGCGCGCTTCGGCCTCCACCAACTCACGCATCTGTGCCAGAAACCACGGGTCCACGTGCGTCAGCTCATTGATCTCGCTCACGGTCAGTCCGCACTGCAGCGCGCGCTTGATCTGGAAAATGCGCTCGGGCGTCGGCTGGCGCAGCGCGCCCTGCAACGACTCGAGCGAATCATCGACTAATCGGTCATCCTGCGGGCGCGATCCCGTCACCCACCCCGTCCGTCCAATCTCGAGTGCGCGCAGTCCCTTCTGAAAGGCCTCCTTGAACGTGCGCCCGATGGCCATCGATTCGCCGACCGACTTCATCTGCGTGGTCAGCCTTGGATCAGCGGAGGGAAACTTCTCGAACGCGAAACGCGGACACTTCACCACCACGTAGTCCAGCACCGGTTCGAATGACGCGGGCGTCGTTTTCGTGATGTCGTTCACGATCTCGTCCAGCCGATAGCCGACCGCCAGCTTGGTGCCGATTCGTGCAATGGGAAAGCCGGTCGCCTTGGATGCGAGTGCCGATGAGCGCGACACCCGCGGATTCATCTCGATGACCAGCATGTCGCCGTTCTCCGGATTCACCGCGAACTGGATGTTGCACCCGCCGGCTTCCACGCCAATCTCCCGTATCACCGCCACGGCGGCGTCGCGCATCGCCTGATACTCGCGGTCCGTGAGCGTCATCGCGGGCGCCACGGTGATGCTGTCACCCGTGTGCACACCCATGGGATCGAGATTCTCGATGGAGCAGACGATCACGACATTGTCCGCACCGTCGCGCATGACCTCGAGCTCGAATTCCTTCCAGCCGAGGACGCTCTGCTCGATGAGCACCTGTCCGACGGGCGACATCTCCAGCCCGCGCCGCACGATCTCCTCGTACTCGGTGCGATTGTACGCCACGCCGCCACCGCTGCCGCCCAGCGTGAACGACGGCCGGATGATCGCGGGGAAGTCCACGACTGGAATGAGCGCGAGCGCGTCATCGAATGATCGGGCGATCCCGCCGCGCGCGACGGGCAGTCCGATGCGGCGCATGGCATCCGCAAACTGCTCCCGGTCCTCCGCCATGCGGATGGCGCGCGCATCGGCACCGATCAGCTCCACGCCGTACTGCGCGAGCACGCCGCGGTCCGCGAGCGCCATGGCGATGTTCAGCGCCGTCTGTCCGCCCATCGTGGGCAGGAGCGCGTCCGGTCGTTCGCGCTCGATGACCTGCGCGACCGTGTCGGGCGTGACCGGCTCGATGTAGGTCCTGTCGGCAAACTCCGGATCGGTCATGATCGTGGCCGGATTGGAGTTCACGAGGATCACCTCGTAGCCCTCCTCGCGCAGCGCTTTCGCCGCCTGCGTGCCGGAGTAGTCGAATTCGGCGCCCTGGCCAATGACAATGGGGCCGGAGCCGATGAGCAGAATGCGGTTGAGATCAGCGCGTCGTGGCACGGAGCAGATCGAGAATGATGGAATCCAGTGACCGTTCGGGGGTCCACTCGGTCGTTGCGTGCAGCTTGGCGGCGGCACCAACCAGCATGGGAACCTCTATCGGACGCACGAGTGAAGCATCGACTTGCAATTTCGCATCCACACCAGCAAGGGCAAGGACGCGCGATGCGAGCGTCGCCACGTCGGTTCCGGTTCCGCTGGCCACGTTGTACACCTCGCCAGGCGTGCCGCGCTCCACGAGAAGCACGTAGGCACGCACCACATCGGCCACGTGCAGATAGTCGCGAATGGGACTGGTATTGCCGATGGGTGCCGCACCGGCGCCCGTGGTGCGGAGCGCCAGCGCCCGCTGCACGAGCGCCGGCAGGAGGAACCGCGGGTCCTGCCCCGGCCCGCTGTGGTTGAAGGAGCGAGTCGCCACGACACGCACGCCGTCGTGGCGGTGTGCGGCGAGCGCCACGACTTCCTGCGCGGTCTTGGATGCGGCGTACGCGTTGAGCGGCCGCAGCTCCGCCTGTTCGGCGAGCGGCTGCGCATCCGCCGCGTGGCGCCCATACTGTTCGCCGCTGCCCACCACCAGGATCGTGGGGTCGAGCATTCCCGCAGTGCGGCGCCGCGTCGCCTCCGAGAGCAGGCGCGCCACCGCCACGACGTTCACCTCGAGGGCCGCAGCCGGTGCCTGGCTCACCGTCGGAACAAAGGACAGGCCCGCGAGGTGAAAAATGGCGTCGGGCCGCCCGCGCTCCATCGTGGTGGCGACGTCCGCGTCGCTCGTGACGTCGCAGCGAATCCACTCCACGGCGCCCCGCTGATCCTGGCTCAGCGCGCCGGGCGGCACGGCGTCGCCCAGTCGCGTTCCGGTCACATCCCAGCCTCGCTGCAGCAGCTCCCGGCAGAGCCACTGCCCGACGAAACCGGCCGCGCCGGTGACCAGGGCGCGCATGGCGCTACGACCGGGCGCGGTACCGCGCCAGGTCGGCGTCCACCATCATCTCGATCAGTTCCCGAAATGACACGCGCGGCTGCCACCCCAACCGTTCGCGCGCCTTGGTGCTGTCCGCCACGAGCAGATCCACCTCGGCGGGACGCATGAAGCGGGCATCGGTTTTCACGAATTCGCGATAGTCCAGTCCGGCGTACCCGAAGGCGAGGTCGCAGAGCTGCCGCACCGTCCAGGTCTGCCCTGTACCAACGACGTAGTCATCCGGCGCGTCCTGCTGGAGCATGCGCCACATCGCATCCACGTAGTCACCCGCGAAGCCCCAGTCCCGTCGCGCGTCGAGGTTTCCGAGGCGCAGCTCACGCGACACGCCGGTCTTGATGCGCGCGACGCCATCGGTCACTTTGCGCGTGACAAACTCCAGGCCGCGCCGCGGGCTCTCGTGGTTGAACAGGATTCCCGATACGGCGTAGAGCCCATAGCTCTCGCGATAATTCACGGTGATCCAGTGGCCGTACACCTTGGCCACGCCGTACGGGCTGCGAGGGTAGAACGGCGTCGTCTCGCTCTGCGGAACCTCCTGCACCTTGCCGAACATCTCGGAGGACGAGGCTTGGTAGAAGCGGATCTGGGGGTCGGCGATGCGGATGGCGTCGAGGACGCGGGTGACGCCGAG
>JBOHTE010000736.1:0-1179 GCA_050733555.1 Gemmatimonadaceae bacterium
ATGTATTATTGGCACCTACTGCCTATATATGACGTGTCATAATATCATCCGAGCATTGCTGTTGCAGGCACAAGTAGTTATATATGGTGTGTAATAGCCTTTCTTGGTCTTTATACGTCATATATGACTGCTCCGCTATCGCTTACGAGCTACCAACTGCCAGCTACCACCACCGAAGTCCTGCGTGACATCGGGCAGCGGCTGCAGCGCTACCGGCTGCAGCAGAACCGGACCATCGCGGACGTGGCGAGGGAGGCGGGAGTTGGGGTGAGCACCGCGGCGCGCGCGGAGGCGGGGCAGAATCCCACGCTCGAAACCGTCGTTCGCATGCTGCGCGCGCTCGGGCGGCTGGATGCGCTCGAGGCGTTCCTGCCCGTGCCTCTCGTCTCGCCCCTGCAACTCGCGGCGCTGAGCGGCCGGCAGCGCCAGCGCGCCGGGACGCCGCGGCGGCGTGCGGCGGCGTCACGCACACCGACAGGCACGCCGCGCGGGCGAGCCGCTACCACCGGCGATCGCCGCGGCGCGCGAAAGACAGGTGCCTGACTCGCCCGGCGTCGCGCGCCGGCGTGCGCGCGTGCGACGCGATGAACGGTTCACGGTTGCGCGCATCGTGCTCTGGGGGCGCGACGTGGGGGCAGTCGCCGAGGACAGCACCGGCGCCATCACCTTCGAGTACGAGGAGGAGTTCCGCCAGTCGGGACTCGAGATCTCGCCGATTCATCTGCCGCTCGCCCGGCGCGGGCCCGCCGCGTTCCCGGCGCTGCAGCGCGTCGCGTCATTCGCCGGACTGCCTGGCGTCCTCGCCGATGCCCTGCCCGACGCGTTCGGAAACGCCGTCATTCGGCGCTACTTCGAAGCGCGCGGTACGCCCGACGCCGCCATGAGTCCCGTGCAGAAGCTCCTCTACATTGGACATCGCGCCATGGGCGCACTCGAGTTCAGGCCGCCACTCGAGCGGCGCAACAGCCGCGACGCCGACGAGGCGCTCGAGATCGCGCAGCTCGTCGCGGAGGCGCGCCAGGTGATCGACAGCGACGCCACGGTCGCCGTTCCCGAGATGATGCAGGTGGGAGCGTCAGCGGGTGGCGCGCGCGCGAAGGCGCTGGTGCTCTGGAACCGAGAGCGGAGCCGGCTCAAGTCCGCCTTTGCGCCCGTCGCCGAGGGGGACGAGCACTGGCT
>JBOHTE010000737.1:0-8864 GCA_050733555.1 Gemmatimonadaceae bacterium
GGGGTACGTCGCGTTCCTGCCTGCCGCGTTCCTGCTGCTCATTCTCATTCTGATCGGCGGGAAGCACATCTTCCCGTTCTGGCAGCACGCCGCGCCGGTGCCGGAAAAGCGTCTCTATCTCTCGGTCCCGTTCCTCGCCATTCGCGATATCGTGCTCTTCGGAATTCTCACGGCGGTGAGCGTCTGGTACATCTACACCTGCGTGCGGCTCGACGTGGGCTTGCTCCCCGAAGGGGGCGCGGCGTGGGCCAGGGGCATTCGGGCGCGCATGCGCCGCGGATTCGGTGAGGAGCGCCGGGAAATCCACTCCACGCATTCGCTGCAGGGCAGAATCTCGGTCTGGCTCGTCGTCCTCTTCAATTTCTTCTACATCGTGCTCTCCTGGGATCTCTCCATGTCCCTCGACATGTACTTCCAGAGCACGATGTACGGCTGGTGGTTCTACATGGGTGCCTGGCTCGCGGCCATCATGTCCTGGTCGCTGCTCGCCATGTGGTGGCGCCGCCATCTCGACGCCGACGACTACATCACCGAGCACCATTTCCACGATCTTGGCAAGCTGGGGTTTGCGTTCACTGCCTTCTGGGGATACCTGACCTTCGCGCAGTATCTCGTGATCTGGTACGGCAACATGCCGGAGGAGACGCACTGGATGCACCTGCGTCTCATCTATCCGTGGATGCCCGCGACCATGGCGGTCGTGTTTCTCGTCTTCGTCTTCCCGTTCTTCGGGCTGCTCTCCCGCGCCGCGAAAGTCTATCTGCCCACCTTCGTGCTGTTCGCCACGTGCAGCGTGGTCGGCATGTGGCTGCTCCGGTACATCGAGGTGTATCCGTCGCTGCACTACACGTCGCCGCACGCGCTCTTCGGCATCTGGGAGATCGGCGTCACGCTTGGGTTTCTGGGCATCTGGGGTCTCTGCTATCGCGCCTTCATGGACGCCTTCCCGCGCATGCGCACGACGCTCATGACGTCACCCTATCGGGACGAAGTGCAGGTACCCGTGAATCCGGACACCATGGAGCCGCTGCCCGCGCACGAATAGGAAATCGCAACCGGGACGGACGACGGCAAACAGGACGGGGTCAGATACCTGCGGTGTCTGACCCCGTACGCGTCCATATGCCTGGTCACGCCCCGCTCCCTTTGCCGTTCCCCATTCCGCGGGTATTTTTCAATCACGGGGCGTTAGCTCAGCTGGGAGAGCATTCGGTTTGCAACCGAAAGGTCGCGAGTTCGATCCTCGCACGCTCCACTCCCACCGCAGATTTCGCCTGGCCCGACCGGAGCGATCGGTCAGGCCAGGCGCATGCAATCCCGTCGTGGAGGTCCGCTCCGTTGCTCTCCCGCACTGTCGTTGCGTCGCGCCGCCGCTGGCTGATTCCCGCGTTGGCCACCAGCCTGTTGCTGCTGACGCCCGCGCTGGCCCTCGCGCACCTGCACCTGGTGCGCTCGGCACCGGCCGCCGGCGCCGTGCTCGACTCGGTGCCGCATGAGGTGCGACTGACGTTCACCGAGGCCGCGCAGCTCGCCGTCTCCTTCGTGGACATCGTCGGCATGGCGGGAGACACGGTCGCGACCGGCCCCGTCGCGTTCGACCCCAGGTCGTCAAAGACACTCGTCGTCCCGATTACCGGATCGCTTCAGGCGGGCCGCTACGCGGTACACTGGCGCACCACATCTGACGATGGGCATCCGGTGCACGGGACCTTCACCTTCACTGTTTCCCCTTCCGCAGTGGGTCTGGCAGCGCAGCGTCCGGCTGCGTCAGCAGCGGACTCCTCCGATCGCGCGACCGCTCCCGCGTCGCAGCCTGTCCCCACGCCGGCGCCGCAGCTTTCCTCCGAGCCCGAGTTCGATGCCGGCTCGCCCCTCTATGCGGCCCTTCGCGCCCTCGGCTTCATTGGCGCGCTCGGCATGATCGGCAGCACGGTGTTCGGCTTCTTCGTCGCCCCACGCCTTGCCCGCATGGCGGACGGTGGCACGAAGAACGCGACGGATGACACCATTGCCCGGGTGGCGCGCCTGGGCCGGGAGGCCGCATCGCTCGTCGTGGCCGTCGCCATCGGGCGGCTCATCGCCCAGTCGTATGCGGTGCACGGGATGACCCGCGCCTGGAACGGTTCGCTGCTCGGGAGCATGATCACCGGAACGGTCTGGGGGCACGCCTGGATCCTCTGCGTGATCGCTGGAGTACTTGGCATTATCGCGTTCACCATGGTGCGGAGCCCGGCGCGGCATGGCTGGTGGATCGCGGCGCTGGCCTCTCTGGCGCTGGCGCTTTCACTTGCCCTCTCGGGACACGCGGTGGCGACCCCGCACCGCACCACGCTGGCCGTCGTGGCCGATGTCGTTCATGTGCTGGCCGCGGGCGGGTGGCTGGGTACGCTGCTCGCCGTCGTGCTGGCGGGAATGCCTGCCGTGGTGGCTGGTGCGCGCGATAGGCGCGGTGCGCAGATCGCCACGCTGGTGCGGCTCTTCTCGCCGGTCGCACTCACCTGCGCCGCGGCTCTGGTGATCACGGGTGTGATCGCCGCGTGGCTGCATCTCGGATCGCTTCCCGCACTCTGGTCCAGCTCCTACGGCCGGGTGCTGATCCTGAAGCTCGTACTCGTAGCCATCGTCGTGGCGTTTGGCGCGTTCAACTGGCGGGTGCTGCGACCCGCGCTGGGCGACGAGCGCGCGGCGTTGGGCATTCGGAGATCGGCGGCGCGCGAGCTCACGGTGGGATTGCTCGTACTGATCGTCACCGCGGTTCTGGTGGCGCTGCCGCCGCCCGCCGAACAGACCGCGGCGCCCGTGACACCAGCCGCGCGCACGGTGTCAGTTCCGGCGCCGCGCAGCTAGCGGGGCACGATCGCCTCGGGCTCCCCGTCGCGCGGAATGCGGATGTGAATCCGGGTGCCCTGCTCGCAGGGCATGAAGGACAGCGATCCCGCCAGCTCGTTCTTCATCACGGCGCGCACGATCATGAGACCGCTGCCGGTGCCCGCTCCGGCGGGCATGCCGCGGCCGTTGTCGCAGACCTCGAGCTCCAGGGCGTCGGCGCTCTCCCGAATGTCTACCCGCACCGTCTGGGCGTGGGCGTGCTTGAGCGCATTGGTCAGCAATTCGTTCAGCACGATCGCCAGCGGGCTGGCGCGGCGCGACGGGAGCAGCGCGCCGCCCGTCACCACACATTGCACCCTGTCGCTCGCGCCGAATACCTCGAGCGCGCCGCGCGCCACCGCCTTGGCGAGTGCTGCAAGGTCCGCCGAGTCCTCGTGCGGGAGCAGGGAATCCTGCAGGGCGGCCATGCCGCGCAACCGGGCAATGGCGACGTCGATCGCCTCAGGGAGCGCCCGCGGCGGTGTGCGATGTCGCTCCAGCACGAGCAGTGCCTGAATGGCCGCGAGGTTGTTGCGCACGCGATGCTGCAACTCGCGGAGCAGGAGATTGGTGGCAGCGGCATCGCGGCGGGCGCGCTCGTAGAGGCGCCCGTTCTCCGCGGCGAGTCCCGCGAGCGCGCCGTTCAATCGCACCAGCTCTCCCTCTGCACGGCGTATGCGCACCAGTTCCTCGATGCGCTCCACCACGGCTCCCGGCGGCGTTGACGCCGCCAGCCAGACATCCGGTGCGGCTTCCTCCGGTGGGTGCGCCGGTCGCGATACGAGAGCGACAACCGGAAGCAACGGCACCTGGAATCGTGTCTTGAGCCGGCGCGCGAGCGAGAGCACATTGGTGCGAGGAGCCGCAACCACCACAGCCTCCACTCCGTCGCCTACCGCGTCCACGGCGCCTTCCATGGACGCCCACGTGACGGTGTGGCCAGCGCGCTCGAACGCGCGCCGCAATCGGTCCAGGCGGCGATCGCTGGCCAGCAGTACGCGGGTGGAAGTTGGCATGGCGGCGGGTCGACAGTTAGGGTCCGGCTCTTGCAGACGTTGAAGCCATCCGATCTCACAAGATGTGTCACTGGAGCCCATCGTGCCATCTCTCCCATTGCGCATTCTCATCGCGGAAGACGAGAGCGTCACCGCTCTCGGGCTGGAGCAGGACCTGAAGTCACTCGGCCATTCGGTCATCGGCATCGCCAGCGATGGCGTCACCGCCGTCTCCATGGCGCGCGCGCTCGGGCCGGATCTGGCCATCCTCGACGTACGCATGCCGCACCTCTCAGGACTCGATGCCGCCGAACGCATCCATGCGGAGCACCCCATCCCGATCATCATCGTGAGCGCGTACAGCGATGCGGACACCGTGGGTGGCGCCGTCGCCGGCCCGATCTTTCACTACCTGGTGAAACCGGTGACAACGGCGCAGCTCGGCGCGGCCATCGCCATTGCGGGGGCACGTCACCGCCAGTGGCTGCAGCAGCGTCGCGAGAGCGACGATCTCCGGCGCAGGCTCGACGAGCGGAAGGTCATCGAGCGGGCCAAGGGAATCATCATGGAGCGCGAGGGCATTTCCGAGAGCGCGGCCTATCGCGTGCTGCAGCGCACCAGCCAGAGCCGCAACATGACGATCGCCGATCTCTCGCGCAGCGTCATCACGGCCGAAGACGTGATCCGATCCGGGCGACGCGAGATGACCAGCGACAAGGAAGCGTAAGCTCCATGTCCATCGCTGCCACCGCCGTGCTCACGGTGGGTGACATGGCACCTGACTTCACCACTGACTCCACCGCCGGGTCAGTCACGCTTTCATCCTTTCGTGGCAACCGCAGCGTGCTGCTCGCCTTCTTCCCGCTCGCGTTCACGAGTACCTGTACCGCTGAGCTCTGCGACATGAGCACAGACTTCGAGCAGTTTGTCTCGAGTAACGTGGAAGTATTGCCAATTAGCGTAGATTCAGTCCCAACGCTCAAGGAGTTCCGAGCCAAACATCACCTGTCGCTCACCCTGCTGAGTGACTTCAGGCGGGACATATCCCGCAGCTATGGCGTGCTCATCCCTGAACGCTTCTACTCCAATCGCGCGTACTTCCTGATTGACAGCGCCGGCCGGATCGCCTGGATGCATGTCGAGGACTCCCCGGGTAACAAGCGCACCAATCAGGAACTCCTCGAGCAGATCGCGCTGCACAGCTGATTCGGTCATCTTGTCCCATCGCCGGCGAAGCCGTACGTTAGAGATGTATCGCTGAGCGGGGGCTCACCGCATGACCGAAGAAGACCAGCACCTGCGGGTGCTGCTGGTGGAACCGCCGGCACTCGCCGACCGTCCGCTCTCGAAGGCGCTCGCCAACGATGCATGGGACGTGGCGCTGCGTCGTGACGTCGGCGCCATGGTGGAGGCGCTGACAGCAGAGCAGTTCGACGTCGTGCTGCTTGATGCCGCACTGCCTGGTGCGCTGGACGGCGAGCTGTGGCGACAACTGCGCGCTCCGCGTGCCGCGCCAGAGTTCGTCATCATTGGCGAGAGCGAGCAGCCGGCTGCCGCCTTGCGTGGCGTGGCACTGGGAGCCGCGGGCGTGCTGATCAGGCCGTATGACGGCGCTCAGGCTGGCGCCCAGCTGCGCCTGGCATTTGAGCGCCGGCGCGCCCGCTTCGAGAGCTGGCTGCTCCGCGCGCAGCTCTCTCGTCCGGCTGATGTGCCCGATGTCGTCACGCAGTATGCTCCCATGCAGGCCGTTCTGTCGCTGGTGGAGCGCGTGGCCCGCGGTGACACCAGCGTGCTGATCACTGGAGAGCCGGGCACCGGCAGGACGCTCATGGCCCGCCTCCTCCACCGGTTTTCGTTGCGCGCAGCGGAACCGCTCATCACTGTCGACTGTGCGGGTACGCTCGACGACAGGCTCGAGGTCGAGCTCTACGGCAAGGATCCGGGGCTGGATGAGCATTCGCGCTCCGGCGCGCCGGGACTGGTCGAGCTTGCGTCCGGTGGCACGCTCGTATTCCGGGAAATTGACGCGCTCGGGCCGAAGGTGCAGGGCAGACTGTTGCGCACACTGGAGCTGCGCTCGTTCTATCGCGTGGACGGCACCCAGAAGGTGCGCGCCGATGTCCGCGTGATCGCCACCAGCGCGCCGGACATGGGCGCGAGCGATGGCGAATCGCTGCGCGGCGATCTGTACTACCGCATCAACACGATGACCATCGAGCTGCCGCCGCTGCGCGAGCGCACCTGCGACATCCCGGTCCTGGCGCGGCATTTCCTCGATGCCGCGCGCGGCATTTCCGCGCCGCGTCTGTCGGATGAGGCGGTGGATGCGCTTGAGCGGCACCCCTGGCCGGGCAACGTGCGGGAGCTGCAGCAGGTCATGCATCGCGTGCTGCTCACGGCGCGTGACGGCGTGGTGCGCGCGCGCGATCTGGCATTGCTCCGGCCGCTGAGCGATGATGCGCCGGCCACGCGCATGGACCCGCTGTTGCCCCTGCACACGATGGAGCGCATGCAGATCGAGCGTGTCCTTCGCCACGTGGGCTGGCATCAGGGGCGCGCCGCCGAGCTGCTCGGCATCTCGCCCAAGACACTCTACCGGAAGATTCGCGAATACGGATTCCGGCGCCCGTCGGGCGCCTGAAGGAGACGACCAACGACACCATGAAGATTCTCGTCATTGAAGACGATCCCACGGTGGGCCAGTACGTCAAGCGCGGCCTCGAGGAGCAACGCTGGGGCGTGGACCTCGTGACCGACGGCGAGGAGGGCGAGCGGCTGGCGCACTCCGAGACGTATGATCTCATCGTCCTCGACATGCGCCTGCCCGGGCGCTCCGGTCTCGACGTGCTGCACAATCTGCGTGCCCGGGGATTCGAGCGGCCGGTGCTCGTTATCACCGCGCAGGATGCGGTGGACGCCAAGGTGCAGACGCTGCGGGCGGGCGCGGACGATTACGTCACCAAGCCGTTCGCCTTCGAAGAACTTCTCGCGCGCGTGGAAGCCCTGAGCCGCCGTCCCCACGCGCTCGCTGCGCCGGTGCTGCACATCGCCGATCTGGAGCTGGACCGGAATACCCGCACCGTCACGCGGGATGGCGCCTCCATCGAGCTCACGCCCAAGGAATACACGGTGCTCGAGTATCTCATGCGCCATGTGGGTCGCGTCATGAGCCGTACGCTCATCACCGAGTACGCCTGGGGATATCACTTCGATCCCGGAACCAACATTGTGGACGTCGTGATCAACCACCTGCGCAAGAAGGTGGATGCGGATGGGGCCACGAAACTGATCCACACCGTGCGCGGCGTGGGTTACGTGGTGCGGGAGTAGCGCGATGTTCGCGCCGTGGAGCATCAACGTGAGCAGCATCCGGGCGCGACTCACGCTTGCGTATGCCGGTGCGTTGATCGCGACGGTGATGGCGTTCGCGCTGGCCCTCTGGGCGCTCCGCCGGGCCAGCGCCACCGAGGAACTGGGTCGTGTCGTTTACGCCCAGGCCAACCTGGTGCGCGGCATCATTCATCAGGCTGAGGACGTCGGTGAGCCGGTCACCGTCATCAAGGATTCCCTTGTCGGTCCCACCATTTCCGGCCCGGTGGGAACGCTGCTCGAAGGGATGCCCGGGTTCGTGATGGTGTTCAACGAATCGGGGCGCATGCTCTATGGCTCCGCACCCGTGCGCCGCCTCGAGGATTCGGACAAGGCCGCACTGCAGCGGGTGGCGCTGGACGCACCCATCGGCGGCCTGGGTCAGGAGCTCCGCCTGGGGCGGGACCAGCTGCTGCTCGTGGCCGTGACAGCGGAGGACTCCGGCTCCGCGGTATCACGCATCGTTGCCGCCTCGTCCATGTACTCGGCCGAGCTGGCCGTGCGGGAGCTCGTCGGAACCATGCTGGTCGTGGTGCCCATCCTGCTCGTCGCGTCCATCGCGGTCGCCTACTTCATCTCGGGAAGCGCCTTCGCTCCGCTGGACCGGCTGATGAACGAGATGGAAGCCATTACCGATGGGCGCAGTTTGCACCGCCGGCTTCCGGTGGGCACATCGAACGACGAGATCAGCCGGCTCGCCGCGACGCTGAACGAGATGTTCCAGCGGCTGGAAATTTCGTTCTCGGCGCTGCGGCGCTTCACCGCCGATGCGAGCCATGAGCTGAAGACGCCGCTGGCCGTGTTGCGCGCCGATGTGGAACGCGCCATGAGCTCCGCCACCGCGCGTTCGGAGCGCATGGTGGCGCTCGAAGAGGCGTTGCAGGAAACCGCCCGCATGGCGGATCTCGTGGAGAGTCTGCTCACCCTCGCGCGCGCGGATGAGGGTCGCTTCGACCTGCACCGGGAGCCCGTTCCACTCGAACCGCTGGTGCGCGATGTGTTCGAGACGGCGTCCATCCTGGGTGAAGCGGCCGGCATCGCGGTCACCATGGAGAACCCGGTCCAGGTCACGGTGCTGGGCGACATCACGCGGCTGCGTCAGCTCTTCCTGAACCTCACGACGAACGCCATCAAGTACACGCCGCGTGGCGGGAGCGTGGAGCTTTCGCTCACGCAGCGCGACCAGCGGGTCACCTTTTCGGTGCGCGACACGGGCATTGGCATCTCGTCGGCCGACCTGCCGCACATCTTCGAGCGATTCTATCGCGCCGACCGCGTGCGCACGCGTGTCCACGAGCGCGGCGGCTTCGGACTTGGACTGGCGATCGGCCAGTGGATTGCCGAGGCACACGGCGGCACGATCACCGCCGCATCGCGGCTTGGCCGGGGCACGACGTTCACCGTCACGATTCCCGTTCTCGACGGGAATGCGGCAGCATCGGCGCCTCCTCAAGCCGCCACACCGTCCGCGACGCACTGAGTCGTCGGAGCCGGGCCTCACGCCCAGCGCCCTGCCGGCGTGAAGGAATCGTAACAGCGCCTTCACCAATTCTTAATGTTTGAAGTATTTCGCGCTCATCTGACGGGCGTAGGTTCCATCACGAGTGCGGCGAACCTGCTGTACTCATGCAC
>JBOHTE010000738.1:0-1850 GCA_050733555.1 Gemmatimonadaceae bacterium
GCCTTGCACATCGGGCAGACGGTCGTGCAGAGCGGATGCGATAAGATCCGTGGAGCAGTTACCGAATTGCAGCCAGATCACTTTGGGCGGGAACCCGCGGAGGAAGCTGCGTTGTCGGAAGTCGTCATCTTTGGTGACAATGACGAAGTCGTTCGTGGCGGCATATTCCCAGATGGCCTCGTCTGGTGCCTTCGCGAGACCGACCGCCGAGACGTGCGTCGATCCGTGATAGACATCGGCGAGTCGCGCCACCAGGCGCGGCGAGAGATTCTCGTCGAAGAGCAGCTTGACGGACAAAGGAATGGCCGGGCGGCGAGCCTAGGCGGCGGGATCGGTGAGCAACCGGCGCTCGCGATCGGCCGCGAAGGCGTAAACGGCACGGAAGTCGTCGCGCTCGAGGTCCGGAAAGTCGGCGAGAATCGCGTCTTCACTCATCCCGGCAGCCAGGTACGAGAGCACATCATCCACCGTGATGCGCAGGCCCCGAATACAGGGCTTGCCGCTGCGCTTCCCGGGCTCGATGGTGATGCGGTCTCGGTAGTCCATAGCCGGAAGGTATGGCGATGGCCAGCGGGGAGCAAATGGCGCGAGTTGAGGGGCCCGGGGCCGCGCATGTTACTGCAATGGGCGAGCGGTTACTCAATGATTTGAGTGGCTCGTTAGCTCTCTAGAAAATATGACTGGGCTGGCCTCCGGTTTCATCGTGGATTAGCTCCTCGGTATGAACCGGAGTTGCCAGAGCCACACGCGACGAGCCTTCTGTCGCCTTCACGGAGACCAACCCATGTCATCGTCATCAGCTGTTGCAGCACCTGCTGCTCGCCCAATCATCTATCTCGGGATGGATGTGCACAAGGAGTCCATCACGATCGCCTTGCTCCCGAGCGATGCGAAGGTCCCCAACCGCGTCGATCGCCTCCTCAACGATCTCGTCAAGCTCAAGCGCTGGCTCGATCGAGCGGCCGTGCAGGGCGAGGTGCGCGCCTGCTACGAGGCGAGCGGCGCCGGCTACGTGATTCACCGCGCGATGCGGGAGTGGGGGTACGCCTGCGATGTCATCGCACCGTCCCTCATTCCGAAGCGCCCGGGCGTGCAGCGGAAGCACGACCGATACGACGCGGCCGAGCTGGCGCGGCTCTATCGGAGCGGTGAGCTCACGGCGGTCCGCATTCCGAGCGAGGCCGAGGAGCGGGTCCGCGACGTGGTGCGTTGTCGCGAGACTTTCCAGCGCGAGATCCTCAAGTCCCGCCACTACATCCTCAAGTTCCTCGCCCGCCGCGGGTTCGTGTACCGCGAGGGCACGAACTGGTGCACGCCGCACCTCAAGTGGTTGCAGCACCTCACCACCGAGCAGTCGCCGCTCGAGCCGGCGGATCGCCTCGTCTTCCGGGAGTACCACGCACTCCTCCTCTACAAGCTGCAGCGGCGCGACGAGCTCGATCGCGAGATCGTGCGGTTGGCGGAGCTCCCGACCCTCAAGCCGGCTGTGCAGGCGCTCCAGTGCTTCCGCGGCATCTCGCTGCATTCGGCGATGGTGCTCGCGACGGAGATCACCGACTGGCGGCGCTTCGAGCGACCGGGACAACTGGCGAGCTACGTCGGCCTCGTGATGCGCGAGTCCTCGAGCGGCGATCGCCAGCGCCTGGGGTCGATCACCAAGGCGGGCAATAGTCACTGCCGGCACGTGCTCGTCCAGGCCGCGTGGAGCTATCGGCATCGGCCGGCGACCAGCATGGATCTGAAGCGTCGCCAGATCGGACAACCGCCGGGCGTGATCACGCACGCGTGGAAGGCGCAGCACCGGTTGCACCAGCGGTTCAACCACCTCGTCTATCGGAAGCGTCCGCAGA
>JBOHTE010000739.1:0-1122 GCA_050733555.1 Gemmatimonadaceae bacterium
CATTGATCCGCCGCCCCCTTCGGATCATCCCCATACTCATTACTGCCGTGATCACCCTCCATAATGGTCAGAAAGAAATTCACCACCGGAAACAGCAGCCACCACGCGCTCTTCCCAAGGTCATGCATGCGCCGCACGCCCACCGCCACCGTTGGCAGAGCGATGCCGAATTGATAGAGGAGTACCAGCGGGCTCTCGCCGTGCCTGTCGAGCCATCCGGCACGTGACGAGATGATCGTGAGGCCTATGTAAATGAGCGTCGATATCAGCGTGAACATCCAGTACTCCGTGCGGCGCGCACGGCCATCCCAAACTGCATACTTCTTCAGCGCAACGATGTACCAGTTCACCTGGGCCTCCTGGAGATGGAGTTCCATGCGGGAAAACCGAAACGACTTTCAGGCTACAGCAATCACGAACTGGCTCCGCTGTTCCGACAGCCACTTCACCCATAAGACGATTGGAACGGGCACGATGATTCGCTAGCCTGCGCGCTCGAATACATCAGCGGCAGGCTTCACGCGACTGCGCTCCGGATGTCGGTCACGAGCATCCATTTATCGGATTCATCCCGACACCTGGCGGTCGGATCACGAGCATACTCGCCAGTGTTACAATCTTCCCTCAGCCACATCACCTCCACACGGCCGCTCCAGCAGCGCCAGCTCGATCCCGTGATAGTGCGCCGCCAGCCGCGGGTCAGGCGCTATCCGGCGCCACCCTACCAGACCGAAGCCCAGTCGACCGTAATATGCGATGAGTGTCTCGTTGCTCGCCCAGGTATCCATGCGAAGACCCTCGCGCCCGAGCTCCGCGCAGCGCGCTCCGGCCCACGCCACGACGGCATCCACGAGTCCGCGTCCACGGTATTCGGCAGAACGCGTGATGCGATGCAGATAAATGTGCGCGCCCCGTTCCAGCTCACCCCAGATGGCCGTGTCCTCGCAGGCCACCGAGAACACGCCCGCCAGCACGTCGCCATCCATTACACGAAACAACCGGCCCGCTCCGATCTCCGCGAGAATCGCGTCGTCGGTGAATTCCGGCCAGACCACCGAATGTTGTTCGCGCTGCGTCCGGCGGCCGGCAGCGTACGCCGCGCGGACAGCGGGAAGGTCGGTG
>JBOHTE010000740.1:0-1033 GCA_050733555.1 Gemmatimonadaceae bacterium
GCGTGATCCCATGGCGAGCTGCAATGCCTGGTGCAACTCCGCCATTTCAGCTTCGCGTCCGGTTTGCGGCGCGGTGCGCACCGGGATGATGCCGCCCTGGAATTGCTCGGCGATTCGCTCGCGCAGCATGGCCGCGGGAAGCAGCGGCTCGCACGTGCCGCCCACATCGCGCAGGAAGGCGTCCAATACCGAGAGGGCCTCGCCCCGGCTACGCTGGACCATCGCCGATTCCGCGACGGCGATCGTCGCTTCCTCGTTCAGCGGGTCGATCGCGAGGCAGCGCGCCGCGAGTGCTTCCGCGCCCTGCCAGTCGCCGCGCGCGCGCTTCGCGGCAATTCCGGCCACGAAGGCGCGGCGGATCGCGGCATGCACGCGATCGCGATAGTCATCCAGCCATTCGCTGAACGACGCGGAGATCTGTGGCGTGTAGCCCGGGAGAAATTCACCGGCCTCGCCGTCGGCCAGTCGCACGAGCTCCGCGTCCTCGTGCGTCGCGAGAAACACGGCGCAGTCCGTCTGTATGCACTGGGCCGGCAGCAGCACGTCCATTCGCTCGCAGCGCAGCCCTGCACCCATGCCATTCAGGCGGTACAGCACCTGGCGCAACGAATGCGCGGCGCGGCGCTCGCTCACGGTGGGCCAGAGCACTTCCATCAGCGCGCGCCGCGTCAGCGGCTTGCCGCCTTCGAGCACGAGATACAGCGCCGCCGCGAACAACGTCTCGGCCGCGGGCAACAGCCGCGTATCCCCGACTTCCAATGTGCACTGACCCAGCCCATGCAGCCGTATCATGGCCGTCCTCGTCCACTGGTATGCTCATGCGACGGGCTCTAAGTGCATGGCACCCGTCACTGCATCGTCATCGACGCCACCCGCGATGAGTTAAAGCGGCCTCTGCCGTTAGTCAACCGGTACTGCCCAATCCGCCCATCCGGTTTGTGGTCGCCGCTACCGACCCTTCGGCCCATTCCAGCACCTCGAACCTATTGAACACGATCTGCGCGATGCGCTCGCCGTGTTCGATCGTCACCGG
>JBOHTE010000741.1:0-4254 GCA_050733555.1 Gemmatimonadaceae bacterium
GTCTTGAGCGGAATGGTCTGGAAGTACGTCCCGTTGTCGCCCGCGGGCACGAGACCCATCTTCTGAATCTCGGACGCGATGTAGGTCGTGCCCTTCACGTTGCCCAGCGTCCCGGCCTCGCGGCCCAGCATGGAATCGTCGGAGAAGATGTAGAGCCGCGTGCGCAGATCCGCGGGCGTGATGTCCGCCGTGGTGGGCTGCGGCGCGTGCATGCGCGCGGCGGGCACGTACGGGTCGAACACGGCGGGCGCCGCGCCCGTTGCCGGCGCGCTGCCACGCGCGCACGCGGCGCCGAACAGCGCGAGTGCCGCCGCGGAATGCTTCAGGTAGGTGTGCACGGTTCCTTATGCGATGTCGTGGGGAGTGTTGACGCCCGGTGGTGATGCGGGCGGTGGGCACGGGGAATATGGCCGTTCGGATCGTCATGGACTACCTGGACGCATGCGCACGGCAAACGGCCTCTGGCGTACGCCGTCACCGGGCGGCCTTCGCTCGCTTGACCACCGTGAGCGTCAGCGTCGACGGATAGCGCGTTGAATGATGGATCGCGTTGTGCGCCACCAGCGGCTGCGTTTCATCGTAGTTGTTGCCGCCGGTGTTCAGATTGCGATCGAAGCGCGGAAAGTTCGAGCTCGACACCTCGATGCGAAGGCGATGCCCAGCCGCGAAGTCGTTGCTCGTGTTCATGGGCTGCAGTTGCACCCGGTACACCTGCCCCGGCTGCATGAACGCCACGGGCTTGTCGTAACCGTTGCGATAGCGCAGCCGCTGGATGTTCTCGTCGAGATTGTACGCGCGGCCGTCCGGATACACGTCAATGAGCTTCACCGTGATGTCCGTGTCCTTGCGATCCGACGACACGTACACCGTGAACGTGATGGGACCGCTCACTTCCATCCCCTCCTTCAGTGGCTCCGACGAGTACACCAGAATGTCGGGCTGCTCCTCCATCGCACGCTGGTCCATCGCGCCGCCCGTGAGCCCCGGCTGACAGCACACGTTGCCGCCGTGCGACATCACCGGATGCATGGGGTCGTACGTGAACGTGTCCGGCAGATCGCGTCCCGGCGCCTTGAGCACGAGACCGCCGTCGCCATGCAGCGTGTTGGCCTTTCCTTCGCTCGACAGGAAGTACGTGGCCGGCGCGGCGCCCTTTGGCGGCCAGGTGTCCGACGACTGCCACTTGTTGATCCCCATCGTGTAGTAGCGCACGCGGGGCAGCGTGTCGAGCAGCGCGTTGTGCTCGCCCTTGAGGAAGTGATCGAACCAGTCGTACGTGAGCGCGTCGTAGTCATAACGCGCATCGCCCACGCTGCGCTCTCCCACGATGGTGTTCTCCGTGGCCCGCGTGTACGAGCAGTGCAGCGTTGGCGCGATGATGGCGTACTGCTCCTTGCCAACGGCCGAATCGGCCGTCGCGCGCACGTGATTGTACTCGGCGAGGTTGGGGCCGATGGACACGTCGTACCACGACATGAAGTAGAGCGCCGGCACGTTGATCTTCATGCTGTCGTGCCAGAGGCCGCCGCGATACCACGCCGGATCGTTCGGCGTGCGCTCGATCATCGCGCCGCCGGTCGCGATGCCCGGCACCGAATCGGCGAAGATGCCCGGCGGCCCGTCCACCGAGCGGATAATGTCCTTCTCCGGCAGATGCCAGAATGCCTTCATCCAGTCCACCGGCGGCAGGTGCTGCACGAGGTCGAAGGAGCGCGACTCGCGAATGAGATCGGACTGTGACGCGTTCGCGGCAAACATGGGCCGCGTCTCGTTCTGCTCGCCGTAGAGCCAGTCGATGAACAGCATCTGCACTGCCCCGCCGCGATACCAGTTGCCCTGTTCGTAGTACGGACCCACCCGTCCCACACCGGCGCCGAAGCTCTCGGGAATGATCGTCGCGAGACCGGGCGGCGCCGTGGACGCCACCGCCGACTGCCACTCGGCCGTCGACGAACAGCCCACGAGGCCCACTTTCCCGTTGGACCAGGGACGCGTGGAGATCCACTGGATGGCGTCGTGGCCATCGGTGAGCGGCGGGCCGAGAATGTCGTACTTGCCTTCGGAGAGGAAGTGTCCGCGCTCGTTCTGCTCGACGTACGCGTAGCCGCGCTTCACCGCGGTCACTACCGCCGACATGTTCGCGGGGACGCCATTCTGGATGTCCCAGTAATTGAAGTTGTACGGCGTGCGCACGAAGATGGCGGGGACTTTTCCTGCAGCGTGCTTGGGGTAGTAGACATCGGTGGCGAGCCGCACGCCGTCCCTCATGGATACCATGACCTTGCGGTCGACCACGGCGAGCGACTCGAGCTCGTGCTCCAGATCCCAACGGACGGCCTTGGCCGAGTCGCTGAGCGGTCTGCCACGCTGCGCGGCCGCCGGGCGCGTGCTGAGCGCGAGCGCGAGCAGGACGAACATGACGGAGAGGCGATGGTGCCAGGCGCGCATCCGGACTCCTGATGGGTGTTCACTTGCAATACGGAAGAGCGGCGTAAGCTGTTGAGGCGGATGGATCGCCGGCGTTGCCATTCGCGTGACGGCGCGCAACTTTCACCGCGCGCCGGCGGACGAGCTCCCGGCCGCAATTCGTACTCCGCAGAGTGGATGCCCTACTCCAGAACTGAAACCGAACCAGCGCCTCAACCCGCCGCGCTCATCACCGCTGCGCGCCTGCGCGTGGCCTTCCAGGGCGAGCCGGGCGCATTCAGCGAGGACGCGATTCACCTGCTGTGGGGGCCCGGCGTGGAAGCCGTGCCCGTGGCCACCTTCGCGGCCGTCATGGATGCGGCGGAACGGGGTGACGTGGACTTCGGCATGCTCCCCATCGAGAGCACGGTGCTCGGCGACGTGCACTCGGCGTACGACCTGCTCGCACTGCACGATGGTCTCGTGATCGCGGCCGAAGTGATCCTGCCGGTGCGGCTCGCCCTGCTCGCGCTGCCGGGCACCCGCCTCGCGCAGATCCGATCGGTCGCGAGCCATCCGCTCATTCTCGCGCAGTGCACGTACTACCTCGAGCGACATTCGGGGATGCAGGCCGTGCAGGCCGAAGACACGGCGGGGGCGGCGCGCGAGGTGGCCGAGTCGGGTGATCGTTCGCGCGCCGCATTGGGCAGCCGCCGAGCCGCCGAGTATTACGGACTGGACGTCATCGCGGACGGTGTCGAGGATCGCCCCGATGCGCAGTTCCGCTTTCTCGCGGTGGGACGCGAGCCAACATCGCTCGAAGGTGGCGCACTGGCGCGCACTGCTGTGCTCTGCGTCTTTCCCGATGCAGCCGGTTCGCTCGTGACCGCGCTCAAGCCGCTCGCCGACGCTTCATTCCCCATCACGCACATCGGCGCGCGTCCGACGCGTGAACCGTGGACGTATCAGTTCTTCCTGGAGTACGAGCATCCGGCAATGGACCCGCACGCCACCGCCGCGCTCTACCTGCTGCAGACCTCGTCGCGCGAGTGCCGCCTGCTCGGCACGTATCCCAAGTGGCTGGGTGAGCGCCAGCCGCCGTAAGTCGTGTCGCGCACCAGTGCCACCGGTGCCATCAGTTCCATTAGCGCCGTCACCGGCGTCACCGGCGTCACCGCCGCGACGCCGCCGCCACGCTCTGCGTCGGGTCCGCTCCCTCCCAGCTCACATCCGCCGTGGGTCCGTACGTGGACGGCACGGCACGTTCCAGCAGTTTGAGATAGACGGTGAGTTGCGTGCGGTGGTGCGCCGTGTGCAGCAGCCGTCGCCAGAAGATCCAGGCGCGCTGCCGCTCCACGTCGAAGAACGGGACGCGCTCCAGCCACCACGCCTCGCGCTGCTCCGCCAGGAATGGAAGCCGATGCCGAACGAGATCAGCCAGCCGCGCCGACGCGCTCGCCACGGTGAGCCGCTCGGGCAGCACGTCACCGGCCGGCAGTTCGGGCGCGGCGAGGAACTCGCCGAAGAAGCGTCGTTCGGAGAGCAGTTGGTGTTTCAGGATCTCTCCCACAGTGCTGGCGCGGGGGCGCGGGCAGTAGCCGAGGTCGGCGTCGGTGAAACACGACCATACGGAGTACACCTTGTTGGTTTCGCTCGCGTATGAATCCAGCATGTGCTGCGCAAAGGGAAACGACGCGCGTGGAATCTCCGCGTCGCCAATCTCGGTGTGTGCGTATCGCATGGCGTCCCTCCCTTTGACGGACCCCGGATCAAAAGGGTCAGAGTCGATTGAAAATCAAAAGAAAATCAAAAGGGTCAGAGTCGATTGAAAATCAAAAGGGTCAGAGT
>JBOHTE010000742.1:0-8076 GCA_050733555.1 Gemmatimonadaceae bacterium
AACTGAACGTCTACGAATGTGCGGAAGCGCGCTTCGAAGCGGCGGCGGCCAAGCTGGGGCTGGAAGAAGGCCTGTACAACTATCTGCGTTATCCCAACAAAGAAATCACCATTTACATTCCCGTGACCATGGACGACGGCCGGCTGCAGGTTTTCACCGGCTATCGCGTGCAACATTCGCTGGTACGCGGCCCCGGCAAGGGCGGGATTCGTTACGCGCCAAATGTGAGCCTGGACGAAGTGCGCGCGCTGGCTTCGTGGATGACCTGGAAATGCGCGGTGGTGAATATTCCTTTCGGCGGCGCCAAAGGCGGAATTATTTGCGATCCGACGAAGATGTCCATGCGCGAACTGGAACGCATGACCCGCCGTTATACCGCGGAACTTTCCGAATATATCGGGCCGGAACGCGATGTGCCGGCGCCGGATTTGGGCACCAATAAGCAAGTGATGGCCTGGGTGATGGACACCTACTCCATGCACATGCGGCATACGGTGACGTCGGTCGTCACCGGCAAGCCCGTGGAGATGGGCGGCTCACTGGGCCGGCGAGAAGCCACGGGACGGGGTTGCATGATGGTCACCACCGCGGCACTCGAGCATCTCGGCTTGCCGGTGCGGGGCGCCACGCTCGCCGTGCAGGGCTTCGGCAACGTCGGCTCCACAGCGGCCAAGCTGCTCCGCGAACAGGGCTGCAAGGTCGTCGCGATTAGCGACCGGTCAGGTGGTCTGCACGATCCACGCGGCATTGACGTGGACGATGCCATGGCCTACGTGACGGCGCATCGTACGCTCGAAGGCTACGACAAGGGTGATCGCATCACGAATGACGAACTGCTCACGCTGGACGTGGACGTCCTGCTGCCGGCGGCACTGGAGAACGTGATCACGCGCAAGAATGCGGAGCGAGTCCGCGCCAAGTTGATTTGCGAAGGCGCCAACGGTCCGACAACCGCGCCGGCGGATGCCATTCTCGATGACAAGGGCATCTTCGTCATTCCGGACATTCTGGCGAACGCGGGCGGCGTGACCGTGTCCTACTTCGAGTGGGTGCAGGATCGCGGGGGGTATTTCTGGACGGAGGATGTCGTGAACGACCGCCTCGGCCACATCATGCAGACGAGCTTCCACGCAGTGCTGGATCTCTCGCGCAAGCACAAGGTGAACATGCGCACCGCCGCGTACATGCTGGCGGTATCACGCGTGGCTGCGGTGCACCGGCTGCGCGGCATGTACGCCTAGCACGGAGCCGGTGCACGTCGTGATCGCGGCGGTCGGTGTACCTCGGCGCGAGCCGCTTGGCGTCGCCATTCGTGACTATGAGACCCGTGCCGCCCGCTACTGGCCGCTCGAGATACAGGAAGTGCGCGAGGAGTCCGCGCGTGCGACGTCTCCGGATCTCGTCCGGACACGGGAGGCGGAGCGCCTGCTGGCGCGCGCCGGCGACCGATGCCATCTGGTGGCCTGTGATGAACAGGGTGTGCTGATGCAGACGCGGGAGTTCGCCGAATGGCTGCAGCGAGAGCGCGAACGGGCCTCGCACGACGTGGTGTTCATGCTGGGCGGCGCCTACGGGCTCGGCGACGGCGTGCTCGGTCAGGCGCACATGCGACTCGCGCTGGCACGCTGGACCATGCCGCACGACCTCGCGCGGCTCGTGCTGGCTGAACAACTCTACCGCGCGGGAACGCTCCTGCGTGGTGAACCATATCACAAGTAATGCCGCGATGTCCCGGTCCCGGCCGCGCGTGCGCATGTATCTGTCGTGAGTGAACCGCAGATTCTGACCAGAGATCCGGAGCTGTCCCGACTGGCAGCGCTGGCGCTGAACGATGGCGTACGCGGGGACTGGTTCACCGCCCGCCCGCGAAATCCCGCGGAATGGGTCGCGCAGATCGATTCCGTCCGGGCGGAGTTCGTTCACCGCTCCTGGCGTGGCTCGCTCGCGCCGGCACTGAGCACCACCGGCGCCGCCGCGGAGCGGCTGGCGCGGGTAGCCGCGGCGGGAGGCGCCGTCGTCACGACAGGCCAGCAGCCTGGATTGTTCGGCGGGCCGATCTACACCTTCAGCAAGGCGCTCGGCACACTGGCGCTCGCCGACGCACTCGAAGCGGCAACCGGTATTCCGGTCGCGCCGGTATTCTGGGCCGCGACGTATGACGCCGATTTCGCCGAGGCCAGCGTGACGTATCTGGCGAGCGGCGATCACGTGGAACGGCTGCGCATGACGCCGCCGGAGTTGCCGCCGCGCGGGATGTCCGAGACACCTCTCGGTGATGTCACACCGCTCCTCCGTCTGCTGGAGCGGGGCACCGGCGCGGCGGCCGATCCCGGCGTCATGGCACTCGTGCGCGCCGCGTACCACGAAGGTGCGACCGTGGGCGACGCTTTCGTGTCTCTCCTGCGCGCGCTGCTGGAGCCACTCGGCATTGCCGTCCTCGACGCCGGACAGGCGTGCGTGCGACAGGCGGAGCGGCCGCTCATGCTACGCGCGCTGCGCGATGCCGCCCATGTGGATGCGGCCGTGCGGGCCCGCGACGACATGCTGCGACGTGAGGGGCATGAGCCAATGGTGGCGCAGGTGCCGGGGCTCTCGCTCGTGTTCACCACGGAGAACGGGGTGCGCTCCCGCGTGCCGATCGCCGATGCGCCGGCTGTCGCCGGACGCGCGCCGGAGCTTGAGCCGAACGTGCTGCTGCGCCCGGTGGCGGAGCGCGCCATTCTTCCCACTGTTGCGTACCTGGGCGGTCCGAGCGAGGTGGCGTACTTCGCACAGGCCAGCGCGGCGGCGACGGCGCTTGGCGCGCCACTGCAGGTTGTCATTCCGCGGTGGTCGGGTGTCATCGTGGAGCCGCACGTGCAGCGCATCCTCGAACGATATCGGCTCACGGTCGACGATCTTCGCGATGCAGATGCCACGCTCGGCAGACTCGCACGCGATGCCATGTCGGGCGATGTGCGCGATGCGCTCACGCGCACTCGCGCGAGCGTGGACGGCGCCGTGCATGATCTCGAGCGTACCGTTGCAGCGTCCGACACGCCGCTGGTTCCACCGGCAGTCGCGGGCGGCGCGCGGCGCGCGCTGCAGCATCGTCTGGATCGCCTGGAACGCCGTCTCGTTGCGGCGATCAAGCGGCGTGAGGCCGACATGGTGCGTGACATTTCCACGGCACGCGCGGCGCTCTATCCACACGGCAGGCCCCAGGAGCGCGTGCTCAACCTCATCCCCATGCTGGCGCGGCACGGACGCTCGCTGCTTGGCATGATGCTCGACCGCGCCCGTGAGCAGATGACCGAACTGGTCGATCCGGCGCGGGATGCCTCACCGCTGATCGCGCATGGCGACGCCGGCAGCCACGACTGAACGCACGCTGCGCGCGGAGCGCACCGGGCGCTTCGCGCTCCTGGTGGCCACGGGAATCCTGCTGAGTCGTATCACGGGACTCGTTCGCCAGCGGTTTCTGAGCCACTACCTGGGGCTCGGTGACGTCGCGGACGCCTTCAACGCGGCATTCCGCATCCCGAACTTCCTGCAGAATCTGTTCGGAGAGGGCGTGCTGTCGGCGTCCTTCATCCCCGTGTATGCACGATTGCTGGCGGAAGGCGACGAGGAGGAGGCCAGTCGGGTAGCGGGCGCCGTTGCCGCGTTGCTCGCGCTCACCACGTCACTGCTCGTGGTGGGTGGCGTGCTCGCCGCGCCCTGGCTCATTGACGTCATCGCCACCGGATTCTCGGGAGCGAAGCGGGAGCTGACGATTCAGCTCGTCCGGATTTTTTTCCCCGCCGCCGGCCTGCTGGTGCTCTCGGCGTGGTGCCTGGGCGTGCTGAACAGCCACCGCCGGTTCCTGCTCTCGTACACGGCGCCGGTCATGTGGAACCTGGCGATCATCGTCACACTGATCGCGTACGGATCGCGTTCCCAGTCGTCACTGGCCATCGTTGCGGCGTGGGGAGCCGTGGTGGGCAGCGCACTGCAGTTCGCGGTGCAGCTGCCTACGGTCATGCGTCTCGTGCGACGGCTGCGTCCCTCACTGAGCGTCGCATCGGTCAACGTTCGCACCGTGATCCGGAACTTCGGTCCGGTGTTCGTCGGGCGCGGTGTCGTGCAGATCAGTGCGTACGTGGACACGGTGCTGGCGAGCTTCCTGGGCACCGGAGCGCTCGCGGGACTCAGTACGGCGCAGATGCTCTACGTGCTGCCGGTGAGCCTGTTCGGCATGTCGGTGTCCGCGGCGGAGCTACCCGCGATGTCCAGCGCGCTCGGTGAAGCACAGGAAGTCGCGGCGTATCTGCGCGAGCGGCTGGACTCCGGGTTGCGTCGCATCGCGTTTCTGGTGGTGCCGTCAGCCGTGGCGTTTCTCGCGCTGGGTGACATTCTGGCGGGGGCGCTCTTCCAGACGGGTCACTTCACGCGTTCGGATACCGTTTACGTGTGGGCGATTCTCGGCGGGTCGGCGGTCGGATTGCTGGCCTCGACGCTCGGCCGTCTCTACTCGTCCACGTACTACGCGCTCCGCGACACGCGGACGCCGCTTCGCATCGCGGTTCTGCGCGTAGTGCTGACCACGGGACTCGGCATCCTGTTCTCGTTCTACGGACCGCGACTGTTCGGACTGGAGCTGCGCTGGGGCGCCGCGGGACTCACGGTGTCCGCCGGTCTGGCCGCGTGGGTGGAATTCGCGCTGCTTCGCCGCGTGCTGAATGGCCGCATTGGGCGCACGGGGCTCACCCCACGATTTCTCCTGCAGCTCTGGATGGCGGCGCTCCTGGCGGCCGCTCTCGCCTGGGCCATCAAGCTCGCCATGGGCGTTGGGCATCCCATCCTGCTCGCCATCGCGGCGCTTACGCCCTATGGCGTGGCCTACTTCGCGCTCACGACCGCGTTCGGGCTGCCCGAAGCACGCACCATTCTGCGGTCGCTCGCGCGCCGGCGGTGACGCGCGGCAAGGAAGCGTAGTCTGCCCTGCCTTATATTTCAGGAGTGACATCTTCAGCCGCATGACCCGTGGACACATCTGACGCACTCGCCCAGAAGATCGCCCATCTGCCCGAGTCGCCCGGCGTGTACCTCTGGAAGGACGCCGGGGGCGTCGTGCTGTACGTGGGGAAGGCGAAGCGGCTCCGGTCGCGCGTACGCAGCTATTTCGCCAGCGACCATGTGGAGAGCGTGAAGACGCGCGCGCTCGTGCGACGCATCGCGGATCTCGAGACGATCGTCGTACCATCCGAGGCGCACGCGCTCGTGCTCGAGGCGAATCTCATCAAGGAGCACCACCCCAGGTTCAACATCGCGCTGCGCGATGACAAGTCCTATCCCTACATCAAGGTCACGGTGCAGGATCCCTTTCCACGGCTGTTCGTCACGCGACAGCTCGTGAACGACGGGGCACGCTACTTCGGACCCTACACCGACGTGGGCGCGATGCGCCGGGCGCTCAACGTCGTCCGGCGCGTGTTCACCGTCCGCTCGTGCACGTACGACATGCCGCGCGACATGCCGGAGCGACCCTGCCTGGACTATCACATTGGCCGCTGCAAGGCACCGTGCGTCTTCCTGCAGACGCAGCAGGAGTATCGTACGATGATCGACGAGGTCGTGCTCTATCTCGAGGGCCGCACGAGCGAGGTCACGCGCCGCGTCCGGGCGCGCATGGCCGAGGCCGTGGAGCGACTCGACTTCGAGCGCGCCGCGGAGCTGCGCGATGCCCTCGTGCATCTCGAGCGGATGGAGGAACCCACCGCCGTGATGGAAGTGGAAGGGGGCGATCGCGACGTCGTGGGCTACGCACGCGATGGCGACGAAGCGTGCGTGGTGATGCTGCGCGTGCGCGATGGCAGGCTGCTGGCGCGCGAGCAGCGCTTTCTCGAGAACGTGGACGGCGAGTCCGACGTCGCGGTACTGTCCGCCTATCTCGCGGCCGCGTATCTGAATGCGCAGGAGCGCGGCCGGGAGCTGCTCGTCCCGTTCGACTTCGAGGATCGCGACACGTTCGAGGCGGCGCTCTCGGGCACGCGTCTCTGGGTGCCGCAGCGGGGGCCACGCCGACAGCTCATCGATCTCGCCGAGCAGAACGCCCGACACCTTCTCGAGGAACAGAAGCTGCTGTCGCTGGAGGCGAATGAGCGCGCCGTGGATCCGGTGTACGAGCTGCAGCGCGAGCTGTCGCTCAGGACGGTGCCGCGTTCGCTCGTCTGCTTCGACATCTCCACCGCCCAGGGCACGGACACGGTGGCGTCCTGCGTCTGGTTCGAGAACGGCCGTCCGAGACGCGCGGAATACCGGAAATTCCGGATCAAGACCGTGGAGGGGACGGATGATTTCGCGTCGATGCGCGAAGTCGTGACGCGTTATTTTCAGCGGCGGATCGCCGAAGCGAAGCCGCTGCCTGATCTCATCGTGATCGATGGCGGGAAGGGCCAGCTCGCGGCGGCGCTGGGGGCGCTGGATGCACTCGGCCTGGGACAGATGCAGCTCATGAGCCTGGCCAAGCGGGAGGAAGAAGTGTTCGTCCCCGGCCGGAGTGAGTCCATCCGGATTTCCCGTCGCTCGCCGGCATTGCGTCTGCTGCAACGGGCCCGCGACGAGGCGCATCGGTTCGCCATCACGTACAATCGCAAGCGGCGTGCGATGCGCACCGTGACATCGGAACTGCTGCGCATCCCGGGCATCGGGCCGGCCCGTCGCCGGACATTGCTGCAGGCGTTCGGCAGCGTGCAGGGTGTGCGCGACGCCACGGAGGAGCAGATCGCGGCGCTGCCGGGTTTCAGCGCTGAACGCGCGCGGCGCGTACTTGGGGCGTTGCGCCCTTCCACGTCGGAGTCCAACGCATGAGTGAGTGGTCGCTCGAATGTCCCGCCTGTGGCGCGACTGGTACCGGATCCTCCGCGGCCTCGGTGTGCGCGGCGTGCGGCCACCCCTGGCTGGTGCGCTATGCCGCGCTTCCCGCATCACGTGATGTGCTGCTCGCGAGGTGGGACATGTGGCGCTATGCGGCGCTGCTGCCGCTCCGGGCCGATGAACAGCCCGTCACGCTCGGTGAGGGTGCGACGCCGCTGCTCGACGCGCCGGCTCTGGCGCGAGCCGTTGGCGTACGGGCGCTGTACGTGAAAGACGAAGGGCTCAATCCCACCGGCTCGTTCAAGGCGCGGGGCATGAGCGCGGCCGTGACGCGTGCGCGGGCGCTGGGGGTGCCGGGACTCGTCGTACCCACGGCGGGGAACGCGGGCGCGGCGCTGAGCGCGTACGGCGCCGCGGCCGGCATGCCGGTACGTGTCTATGCTCCCGAGACCACGCCGGCGACGATCCTCGGCACGGTGCGCGCATTTGGCGCGGAGCTCGTAACGGTGCCGGGGCACATTGGCGATGCCGGGCGGGCGGCGCGCGCATTCGCGTCGGAGTCCGGCTACTTCGATGTCTCCACGCTGCGCGAGCCCTACCGCATCGAAGGAAAGAAGACCATGGGTCTGGAGCTGGCCGAGCAGCTCGGGTGGCGGTTGCCGGACGTCGTGGTGTATCCGACCGGTGGCGGCACCGGCCTCATTGGCATGTGGAAGGCGTTCCAGGAGCTGCGCACCATGGGCTGGCTGGATGCCGCCGCGGCGTTCCCGCGCATGGTGACTGCCCAGGCCGCGGGCTGCGCGCCGATTGTGCGCGCGTTTGCCGCGCGCGCGGATCACGCCACGGCATGGGAGCATCCCGAGACGCACGCCAGTGGCCTGCGCGTGCCCTCGGCGCTCGGCGACCGGCTCATCCTGCGCGCGCTGTACGAGAGCAAGGGCGAAGCGGCCGCCGTGAGCGAGGACGCGATTCGGCGCGCGACCGCGCAACTGGTGCGCAGTACGGGCATCGATGCGGCGCCCGAAGGGGGCTGCGCGCTCGCGGTGCTGGAATCGCTCGTCGCCGCCGGTCGCATTTCACGCGACGCCGAGGTGGTGGTGTTCAATACGGGGAGCGGCGTGGGGTATCGGTCCTGAGGGGACGATCCACGCCCCACCACCACGCCCCACCACCACGCCCCACCGCCACGCCCCACCACCCCGCCCCCGGGGAATGGGCAATCGGGAATGGGGAATCGTG
>JBOHTE010000743.1:0-2819 GCA_050733555.1 Gemmatimonadaceae bacterium
AGCCGCGCGACATGCGACTGCTGGCCGTTTTCACGACACCTGCAAGGGAGGCGTTGTCCATGCCGATACTCCGTAGAGTAGTCCGCCCGTCGATCTTTCTCGTGGCCGTTGCACTCCTGGCGAGCGCCTGTGGCAGCGACAACAACTCCACCGCGCCAAACATCACGCCGCAGGAAGTGCAGGGCGGGTGGGCCCTGGTTTCGTTCACGGAGGGCGGGAACACCCTGGTTCCGCCTGCTGCGACCGGCACGCTCGAGCTCACGCTCACGACCTACGCGCTCAACATTACGCTGCCGCCGCCTATCGGCGCGGAAGCCGATACGGGCACCTATACCATCTCGGGCACGACCTGGTCGCAGACGTCCACGGCCGCCGCGAACGGCGGACTCCAGTCGCAGGGCACGGCGGCACTCTCGGCCAACCAGGACACCTTGAGCGTCAACGTCACCACGCAGGGTCAGGAGGTGGCGACCACCTGGGCGAGGGTTCCGTAGCGGACTGACCATCATGGCCATGAGGCGTCGTGGCCGACGGAGCGCACGTGGCGCACGTGACGCACGTGGCGTGCGTGGCGCTGGTGTCGCCACGCGCGCCCTCCTCGTTCTCCCCGTGCTGGTCCTGTCGCTCGGTGCCGCGCTGCGCGCGCAGCAGGCGACCGCCACGCTCGTTGGCCACGTCCTTGACGCGCGCACCCAGCAGGCGCTCCCGAACGCGGCGGTGCTCGTTGCCGGCACGCTGCTGCGCGCCCGCACCGATGCGCGCGGTGACTATCGCATTGACGACGTGGCACCCGGGCGCTACGAGCTGCGGGTGCTCATCATCGGCTACCAGAGCGAGACGCGCGCCGTACGGGTCGCGGCCGGCGACACGGCGCGCGCGGATTTCTCCCTGCAGCACGCGCTCATCGAGCTCACTCCGGTCACCATCACGGCCAGTCGCGAGGAACGCCGCATCGGGGATGTTCCGGCCAGCCAGGCGGTGCTCAGCAGCCAGTCCATCGTGAACCGCAACGTGATCACGCTCGATCAGGCGTTGCAGTACGTGCCGGGCGTGATTCTGAATCATGGCGACATCGACGTCCGCGGATCGACCGGGATCGCGGCCGGGATCGGCAGCCGCGTGCTGTTTCTGGTGGATGGTCACCCCGTGCTCACCGCGGACGGTGGCGAGGTGGACTTCGCGAGTCTGCCGCTGCTGGATGTCGATCGCGTGGAAGTGGTGAAGGGCGCCTACTCCGCGCTCTATGGCAGCAGCGCGCTGGGCGGCGTGGTGAACGTCATCACCAACCCCGTGAGCGCATCTCCGGAAAGCGAGATCGAGCTGCACTACGGCGCGTACAATCCGCCGGGTGCCTACCGCGTGGCGGATCACCGCCAGGACTTCAAGGGCGTCGCGCTCCAGCACGACCAGACCGTCGGCGGCCTCGGCGTGCGACTGTTCGCCAATCGCGAACTGAACGACGGCTACACGCAGGATGACTCATCGTCGCGCTGGCTGCTGCACTCGCGCGTCGACTTCTCCACGGGGCACGACCACCCCGCGTCGGCGTACGCGACCTGGTCATCGGAAAACGTCGGCAACTTCTTCATGTGGGAGTCGCCCGATCACCCCTACCAGCCACCGCTGGCGACGATCAGCGACTGGTCGCACAATACCAAGCTGAGCGCGGGTGCAACGCTCGCACCAATCGCGACCGGCCGGTCGCGACTGCGCGTCGATCCCTACTTCGAGCAGGATGCCACACAGGACCACTTCCCGAGCGACAGCGACTTCCACTTCCACCGCGCGTGGAAGCTAGGGACGAATGTGCAGTACACGCTCGCGCCGGCCGCGAATCAGACGCTGACCTTTGGCGGCGCGGCCGCGTACACCACCGTGACGTCGGACATCCTGGGGCGCCCGACCATCGAGGAGTACGGATTGTACGGGCAGGACGAACTGGATCTGACCGATCGGGTGAGTGCGTCGCTCGGCCTGCGGCTGGACACGCACCGCTCCACCGGCTCGAGTACGGAGGTCGCGCTCAACCCCAAGCTCGGTGTCGTGTTTCATCCCGCCAGCCACATCAGCACGCGCATCTCGCTCGCGCGCGGCTATCGCGGACCCAGCGCCATTGAGCAGTTCGTGAACACGGTGCAGTTCGGCTTTCACGTCGTTCCCAATCCGGATCTGCACGGCGAATCAGCGTGGTCCGGCGAGGTTGGCGTGACGGCGACACCGGTCCCGTGGCTCTGGCTGGATGCGGCGCTTTTCCAGAGCGATTACCACGACCTCATTGGCCCCGCTTCGGCGCCGGGACAATTTTTTGTCTTCCAATTCCGAAATACCCAGCGGGCGCGCATCCGCGGGCTTGACGTGTCCACCAAGGTGCGCGTGGTCCCGCGCCTGCTCGACGTGCAGGTGAGCTATCTGTACCTCGACTCGAAGGACCTGCACACGGATCTCCCGCTCCCCTACCGGTCCACCCACAATGTCACAACCTCGCTCGACGTGCTCGGCGGCCTCCTGGGCGTGGACCTCCGCTACCGGAGCCGAGTGAAGGAGGTGCTGACCTACCCGCTCGACCCGCGCAGCGCAATCACGGTGGCCGATCTGCGCCTGGGCTACGACGTGAAGGGAACGATCGTGCAGGTAAAGGTGGCGAACCTCTTTCAGGCGAAATACGTGGACGTGCTCGAGCGGACGCCGGGCGCGCCGCGGAGCGTGCTGTTCAGCGCGAGGAGAAAGTTTTAGCGGCGCGCTCCGCTTCGCGTCGCTGCGCCGCGGGGAAGCGGTCGCCTTTGGCGACCTGCGGGAAGCGTCGCGCGGAGCGCGACTGC
>JBOHTE010000744.1:0-15736 GCA_050733555.1 Gemmatimonadaceae bacterium
GCCGCGGCGTCTGCCGCGAGCATTGCCGCGAGCACGCGGCGCCGGCGGCGCACGCGCACGACATAGAGCGGCACGATGACGAAGCCCAGCAGCGCCATGATCACGGTCACGTTCGCCAGCAGCGCCAGGATGCCATAGCGATGCATCGTGCGCGACTGCCATTCAGCCTCGAACGCCGACTCGGTCAGCCCATACGCGCGGCGAATGGCGACGTCCATGGAGCCCGTCTCCTTCCAGTAGCGGAAGAACAGCGTGAGACCGCGCTGGGGATCGCGGGAGGCCAGATCCGCAACGGCACGGTAGGAGAGGGCGTAGCTCGCGTCCGCGCGCGAGACGTTGCTCCGGAATCCCGCATCGAGCGAGTCCAGCGATGGCACGCCGTGCAGCGCGAGCGACAGGTTCGTTGCCAGGGCATCGTCGCGCCCCCACTCGGCCGCCGCATAGCTCGCGTAGCCTTCGTCGAACCAACGGGGCGGCCGGTCGCCCAGATATTCATGCAGCGCAAGATGGGCGAGTTCATGGCGCAGCACGCGGAACGGATTGCCGGCGTCGGAACCGGCGTTGCCGCCCTGCATCACGATGCGTTGCTCATCGGGAACGGCGATCGCAGCGCCCCACTCCGGCGCTGCGGGCCCCACCCATTGCCGGAAGCGCCGCGCGTCCGGTGCAATGGCAATGAGCGCTCGCGTACGAGGTCTGGGCAATCCCGGGAAGGTGTCGCGCGCGCTCGCGCTGTCCAGCAGCGCATGGGCCAGGCGCACGTCGGCGGGATACGCCACCACGGTGAACCGACCGCGGTCGAGACGCACCGGGGCATCCTGCGCCACCGTACGCGTGGCGGCAGCCGCCGACAGCAGCAGCGCGAACGCTAGACGTCGCGCGAGGGAGCGCCTCCGGCCTCCACGAGCTGCAGCATCTCGCCGCACCGCTTGCCCCATGGATTGAACTTGTTCGCAGTGAGCCCGTCCCGCCACGCCTGACGCGCGGCGTCGGGCTGGCTGTCGAACCAGAGTGCGCGGCCCAGCTCGTACCAGGCTTCAATGAGATTCGGGCCCAGCGTGAGCGTGCGGCGGAAGAACGACTGCGCGTCGCCGTACATCTCGCGCTCCGCGTACACGAGTCCCAGATAGAAGTGGGCGTAGAGGAACGCCTTCCGATCGTTGTCAAGACGGATGGCCCGGGACAGATGCTCGATGGCCTCGCCGAAGATGCGCTTCTTGAGACAGATATAGCCGAGATTCACGCGCGCGAGCGAGTTGCTCGGCTCGTGCATCAACACCTTCTGGAAGGTGAGCAGGGCCTCGTCATACTCCTGCTGCAGCATCTGCGCCCATCCGAGCAGTGACTCCGCCTGGGGATCGTTCGGCGCCAGCTCCAGGGCGCGCTCGAGCGCTCGCTCCGCGCCCTCGTGATCGCCCAGCGAAATCAGACTCCATCCCTTCTCCACGTAGGTAGAGGCCCCGAGATGATCCGCCATCACCGGCCTCATGCCCTCCACCTGCGGCGGGGTGGCGGGACGCGATGTGCCGGGCATCCGCTTCCACCGGTCGACCAGCACCTTGATCTCCTCCCGGAGGGCCGCAAGGTCGGCCATCTCCTGCTCCACGCTCCGGAACAGCGCGATGATCTCGGCCTTGATCGCGTCCCGGTCCTGGGGCGTGGCGACGGTCTCCAGCCGCTGCTCGATGGACTGATAGCGCGCGCGCATCGAACCCTCGGAACTGTCAGCCATGCTGCGGCTCCAGCGCGTCGCTGATGGCCCGGGCCATGTCGGCCAGTGGCACGACGCGGTCCACTCCGCCGGCGGCAACCGCCGCGCGCGGCATCCCATGAATCACGGTACTCTCCTCATCCTGTGCGAATCCCACGGCCCCCGCGTCGTGCATACAACGCAGCCCCGCGGCGGCATCCCGACCCATGCCGGTGAGCACCACGCCCACCGCGCGTACACCGAAGCAACTGGCGACCGAGCGAAACAGGATGTCCGCGGATGGACTCGGCCCCGCTCCTCTGGCTCTGTCGAGCCCGATCGTCACATCCCCGTCTACCTGCGTCACGCGCATGTGCGTTCCTCCCGGCGCGACGTACACGTGCCCGGCGTGGACGGGCTCGCCGTCGGCCGCTTCGGACACGAGCAGCGCCCCAAGCGCATCCAGTCGCTCGGCAAGGCTCCGCGTGAATCCCGACGGCATGTGCTGGGCCACCAGCACCGCTGCCCCGAACCCTGCGGGCAGCCGCGGAATCACGGTGGCCAGCGCACGCGGACCACCCGTGGAGGCAGCAATGGCTACCGCCCGCGTCGCGGGGCCGTGGCGAGCACGTTGCCCGATCCGGCCATGCACGGCCGCAGCGTCCACTGGATGCACGTCGCACGACACGGAGGCGAGATTCGCCTGCACGGACGCCCGCAGAGCATCGAGCAGCCGGTCACGTACGAGCGAGAGATCCGGGCTCACCGGGCCGGAGGGTTTGCGCACGAAGTCCACGGCGCCGAGTTCGAGCGCCCGGATGGTCTGATCGCCGGCGTCGCCGGTTGCGGCAGCCAGCATGACCACCGGACGCGGTGACTCGCGCATGATGCGGCCGAGCGCGCGCAATCCATCCAGCTCCGGCATCTCGATGTCGAGCGTCACGACATCCGGACGCAGCGCGTGCACCTTGCGCACCGCATCGAGTCCATCGCGCGCGGTGCCAACGACGCGAAACTCGTCGCAGCTGTGCACCATCTCGGTGATGAGACGGCGCATGAACGCGCTGTCGTCCACCACCAGCACGGAGCGCGGCACGCTAGAGAACGACATTGCCCCGGGCCAGCGACCGCACTTCCACGTCACCGGACGCGACGGAAAAGTAGACGCTGCGGCCGTGCGCGCCCCCCACATCTTCCCCCACGATGGGGACAGACGCTTGCAGCAGCGCGGTGCGGGTCGCGATGAGATTGCGTTCGCCCATCTGCAGGGTCCCCACGGGGAGCAGCGAACCGAACATGCACGCTCCGCCGGCGAGCTTGGCCACGATGCGGCCCTGTCGCGCACCCAGGGCCTGCATGCGCGTGAGCAGAAAGGGCACGGCCGTCACGGCGCACTTGGCCTGATTGCGGGTATCGCGCGCCAGCGCGGGCGTGGGCAGCAGGATGTGGGCAAGCCCGCCGACGCATCGCTCGCGGTCATGCAGGACGATCGCCACGCAGGAACCGAGTCCGAGCGTGGCAAGCGTGGCATCTCCGTCGGCGGCGGCGGCATCCGCCACGCGCACCCGTACCTCACGCGTCACGTGGGCAGCACCTGCAGCAGCTCGAGGCTGGCACGCACGGTCTCGTTGCGCGGATTCAGGGCCAGCGCGCGTTCCCAGTAGGCGAGCGCCTGGTCGCGCTGCTGCCATTTGAAGCGAATGTTCCCGAGCTTGAGATAGACATCGTCGCCGAGCGCGGGATTCAGCGTGACGGCCTGGAGATACGCCTCCTGGGCCTCTTCGTAGCGGCTCAGGTGGTAGAGCACGTCGCCCAGATTCTTGTGCAGTTGCGGCACCGTCGCGTCGTCCTGAATGCCCTGCTCTGCGCTGGCCACAGCCGCCGCGAAATTTCCGGCACGCTCATGCAGCACAGCCTGCGTATTGCAGAGCGCGGGCGTGCGCGGATACGCATTCAGCCCGTCCGTCACGAGCGCCTGTGCGCGCGCCGTGTCACCTGTGAGCGCCGCCGCGAGCGCGGCGTAGTGAAACCAGACCGCGGGCGGCACCCGGTCGCCCCACATCCCGCGCGCCGACGCCAGCATGCGATCCGCTTCCGGCACATCGCCACTCTTGAGCGCGAGGATTCCGATGGACGTGCGCACGCGCGGATCGTCCTGCCCGCCGCGGCGCATGGCTTCGGACAGCGCACCGCGCGCCTCGTCGTGCTGGCCAAGCCGCTCGTACACGATGGCGAGATTGTGATGCACCGCCGGCCGCGCACCCGGCTGGTTCGCGGCGTCGCGCAGCATGCCCATCGCGTCCGTCCAGCGCCCTTCCCGCATGGCGATGAGCGCCAGGTAGAATCGCGCGCGCGGATCGTTCGCCGAGAGCTCCGTGGCCCGGCGGAACTCGCGCGTCGCCTCCTCGAACATGCCCGCACGATAGAAGGCGACGCCGAGGTTCTGGTGCTCATCCAGCCGCGAGGAGCGCGCCACCTCCTCCGGCGGCCGCGACTTCCCCACCTTGTGCACGAAGCCGCCGCTCAGCAGCACGAACAACGCCTTGCCTACCTCGAACTCGCCGGTCCCCGATGCGTCCACGAGCGCGTTCACATCGCGCCGGCCGTCGAGCAACGCGAGCAACCGCTCCTGCTCGGGCGTCACCTGGACACCACTCCCGGCGAGCCGCGCCCGGTCCACCGCGAAGATCAGGTCGAAGCTCGGAATTTTCTTCTCGATCTGACTCCATTCGTCCACGCGGCGTGCGCCTTCCAGGAGCAGCGACTCGGGATTGATGGACACGAGCAGGCTCGCATCGTCCGGCCGCACGTCCGCCTCGAAATTGAAGCTCCCTTGCGCCCAGGTGAACAGGAAGTACACCGCTTCCTCGATCTGCAGGCGGATGTAGCGGTGCAACGTTTCCTGTGGCAGCGCGCCGTGCTCGACGAGAATCTCGCCGAGCCGCTTGCGGCGATGGCTGGCGCCCTGCAGCTCGACCGCTCTGTCCAGCGTTTCCTTGGAGATCACGTGCGCCTTCACCAGCGTGTCGCCCAACCGGTCTCTCCGGTTCACGATGGACGCGTACGTGATGCGGCCACGCTCGAAGTAGATGTAGCCGAAGTTGCTGCGGTCCGTCACGCTGAGGCAGCCCGTCTTCTGTCCCATGGCGAGGAGCTGCAGCACGTCAGGAAGACTGGCTTCGCGCAGACTGCCCTTGATGGCCATCAGCGATAGTCCTCGATGGCGCGGCCCGACAGTTCCGGCCACTCCCAGACGATCTTCTCTTCATCCAGGAAGGATTCATCCACGGAACGCCCCGGCGTGCTCCGCGTGACGGTGGGCGCCGCGACACTGCCCTCGAGCTCCTTGCGCGCGAGTCCGGCGGTGAGCGGCACGCCGACAATGTCCGCAGCCTTGCGCAGGCGCGTCACCAGTGCGGACACCTCGTCGACGCTGCTCACGGGGCGCGCCGCGAGATACTCAAGGAGCGCGCGATCCACCCGCTGCCCACTGGCCGCGAGCTGGCGCGCGAAGAACTTCTCGCGCAGCGCGTGATCCGGCCGCAGCATTTCCACGACCAGTCCGCCCTCGAATCGGGATCGCAGCCGGTCCTCCAGCCCCTCGATGCGTGCCGGTACGCGGTCCGCGGCAAGTACGATCTGACGCCCCGCCGCGTACAGGCTGTTGAACAGGTGGAACAGCTCATCCTGCGTGCGCTCGGAGCCCGTGAGGTGCTGCACGTCATCCATGAGGAGCACGTCCAGCACCCGGTAGCGCACGCGCCAGCGCTCGATCGTGCCGTCCTGCAGCGCGCGAATGAGCTCGTCAGTGAAGTCGCGCGCGTTCACGCAGGCGACCAGGGCGGCACCGCCCCGCGTGGCCACGAGTTCGTTTCCCACGGCGTGCAGCAGATGCGTCTTGCCCACGCCGGATGGACCGTGGAGGTAGAGCGGATTGTACTTGCCACCAGGTTCCTGCACGACGGTATCCGCGGCGTGCACTGCGAGCTGATTGGACGGCCCGACATCGAAGTCGGGCCGGGTGAATTCCGCGCGCGGCCCGGGCGGTGGATCCACCGTGCCGATCAGTCGCGCGACCACCAGCTCTGCCTCCTGCACGCGCTCCGGGTCGAGGAACAGTTCCGAGGTGGCCAGCCGGTGATCGAATTTCGCCGCAGTCTGCTGCAGATCGCGCAGCCGCGCGATCGCGGCCTCGTAGTCCGTGAGCAACGCGTCCACATCCGGTTCGTTCACACCGTCCAGCGCGCGTTCCAGTCTGCCCGCGTGATACCCCAGCTCGTGCCAGTACGTGATCGCCTCGCTCACGCGAATGCGCCACGCTTCGAGCTGCCGGGACAGCACCTCGCTCACGTCGGACAGCAGCGTGTCGAACTCGGAGACTTGTGGCCGGGACGGCGTGGCACGTGCGACACCATCGCCGCGCTCGCCGAGCAGGTCGCGCACCGTTGCCGGCGTGATGGGCGATTCCCCAAGCGTCTGATGCGCAATGAGCCGATTGAGTGCGCCCTGCAGCTCGCGCACGTTCCGGAAGCGCAGCCGCGCGACTTCCTCGAGCACGCCGGGATCGAACTGCACCGCGCGCTCCTCGCTGCGCATCCGCAGGATCGCCACGCGCGTTTCGTAGTCCGGTTCGCCGACATCCACGACGAGACCGCCGGCGAAGCGCGTCGTCAGCCGGTCATCGAGATCCGCGATGTCGCCAGGCGGGCGATCGCTCGCCAGCACGACCTGGCGACCGCCGCGCTGCAACACGTTGAAGAGGCGCAGCATCTCGGATTGCGTCTCGCGACGCCCCGCGAGGAACTGCACGTCGTCCAGGAGCAGCAGCCCGACCTCCTGGTAGCGGCGCTTCAATGCGTCCATGGTGCCCGCGGCCACCGCGCCGTTCAACTCTTCCACGAACTCATCCACGGTGGTGTATTCCACGCGCAGACCCGGCTGGCGCTGCAGCGCGAGATGCGCGATCGCGAGCATGAGATGCGTCTTGCCCAGCCCGGACCCGCTGTAGAAGAACAGCGGGTTGTACGTTGCCCCGGGCGCCTGGGCGACGGCGCGCGCAGCCGACACCGCCAACCGGTTGCCCGTCCCCACCACGTAGGTCTCGAACCGGTAGCGCGTGTCGAGATCCACCGTCAGCGGCTCCCGGCCGGCTGAGCGGCGCTCAGCCGGCGTAGCACCAGCCCCGCGATGCTGCGCAGCGTTTCAAAGACCCCGCTGCCGTGCAGTGCACCGGCAGTGAAGGCGGGTACGTCGCGAAAGTTCAACGCCTGGTCCAGCACATCGGTCTCCAGAATCAGCTCGCGTGGCAGGTCCTGCTTGTTGTACTGCAGCACCAGCGGCAGCGCGCGCGCATCGATACCCTGATCGGCCAGGTTGGCATGGAGGTCTCGCAGGCTCTCGATGTTCTCCTGGAGCTGCCTGGCCTGACTGTCGGCCACGAACACGACGCCATCGGCGCCCTGCAGCACGAGACGCCGCGTGGATTGATAGTATACCTGCCCGGGCACCGTATAGAGCTGCAGGCGGGTCGTGAAGCCGGAAATGCTGCCCAGGTCGAGCGGCAGGAAATCGAAGAACAGCGTGCGGTCCGCCTGGGTGGCGAGCGACACCATGTTTCCCTTCCGGTCGCCCGGCACCTGTCCATACACGTACTGCAGGTTCGTCGTCTTCCCGGATCGACCAGGCCCGTAATAGACGATCTTGCACGTGATTTCTCGGGTGGCGTAGTTGACCAGCGGCACGATGCAGTCAGGCTGTGGGAGTCTGGCGACCGCGCCCGAACAGCACGGCGAGATTGTGGTGCAGATCGCGTTCGAGATCCGCTCCGAAGCGGACCGGGGGCGGCGACGCCTCCGGTGCGGACTCGAGTACGGCCCGGCGGAACTCCTGAAAATACATGCGGACCAGGCCGAGTGAGCTCTCGGCGTCGAAGGCGCAGAAGAGCAGCACCGGGCCGCGCGCGGCCGCGGTCGCGGCGAGAAAGACCTGCCGCTGCGCACCTGCGTGATAGAGTTCGCGAAAGGGCGCACCGTCCAGTTCCCTCCCCAGCGCGTCGGAGGACCCGTGAATCGCGGCGGCGAGCGCGCAAGCGGACATGACGTCCACCGCACGGATGAACCCGTACTGGCCCAGCACCTGTCCGTTCGTGCGCAGGACGATGGCGAACCGCGCGTGTGTATCCCGCACGAACGTTTCCAGAGGCCCCTCCACCCACGCCTCGGCGACGAGCGGCTTCATGCGAGTCGCTCCGCCGCGCCCATGCTGGCCGCGCGCACGAGTCCCATCTGCGCGCGTGGTTCCGCGAGCGCGACCAGCACGAGTCCGTCACGTCCAGCCGCGCACACGAATCCGCGCTCGGCTTCGAGTTGCAGGTACGTGACCGACGAGAGCGCGGCCGCTTCCGCGGACCGGCGCAGTCCGCGAAACAGCGCCGCGGACACGGCGGCGACAACATCCGCGTCGATCCCGACGTGGAGCTCCGACGCCACGACGATGCCGTCGGCTTCGTCGACGACCATGCAGGCCAGCACGCCGCGCAGCCGCACCACCGCCGCGAGCAGCGCCCCGAAGGCGGGGCTCACGGGTCCTCCGTGAGCCACGCCGCCGCGCGTCGCGCGCAACGATCGAGCAATCGATGGACCAGCCCAAGCGGCACCGATCGCGCCGCCGCCGCCAGGAGGAGCGAATCGGTCAATACGGGCGCCATCGCAATCGTCGCCACGCTCGTCTCCGCCACCAGCGTCGTCCACGCGCCGAGATGCAGATGCTCCGTCACGCGCGTGATCTCCTCGCGCGTGCCGGCCAGCGCCGCCCCGATTTCCTGGGCGACGTCCGCCCCATCGCTCGTCACGTACGCGCCCGCGAGCACCAGGCCGTGTCCGTCCAGCAACAGCGCGGTCTGATCCGCGTCGCCGAGGGCCTCGGCGAACAGGCAGCGGGCTTCCTCCTGCACGTGCTGCTGCGCGTCGGCCATGCGGGCGTCGGCTGGCGAGGCCTGCGCGGGCACACTGCTCGTATAGCGGAGCATGCGGCGCACCATGCGCAGGGCCGTGCCCGCGCCGGTGTCCGCGCCGTCCGCGCGCGCGGCTGCCGTGAGCTGCTGCTCCGCCTCCTCGAGCCGGCCCTGCTTGAAGAGCACGTATCCCATGCCGCGGCGCGCGGCGGCGTGATCCGGCGCAACCGCCAGGACGACGCTCCACTCATCCAGTGCATCCTGCAGCTCGCCGCGGTCGACGTGCACGCGCGCCAGGAGGTCGTGCGCTCCCGGGTGATGCGGGTGCCGTTCCAATCCCCGGCGAGCGACCTGAAGCGCCAGGTCGGGCTGGCGGCTGCGCCGCAGCGCCTCGCCGAGCTGGACGAAGACCAGACTGGATGGCTCGCGCGCGAGCTCCTCGCTGAGACGACGGATCTCGTCAGACATGCACCGGCTCCCGCAACAGGGCGTGCACCGCGGCCGCGCCGTCGAGCGCGTCGTGAATGCCCTGGTCCGCGGACGCATCCGGCGCCAGCTCGAGATACCGGCGCCAGTGCGCCACCGCTTCATCCAGTGCGCCGCGTCGAGCGGCGCAGCAGCCGAGCGCGCGATGGAGCATCGGATTGGCCGCGTCCTGCTCCAGCGCGTGCTGCAGCTCCGCTGCTGCCTCGTCGTGACGTCCGGCCATCGTGAGCGCTGCCGCGAGAATCGATCGCGCTTCAGCCGAACCCTGCGTGATCGCCACCGCCATGCGACCCGCGGACACGGCGTTCTCCGCGTCGCCACCACTTAGCGATGCGCGCGCCCGGTCCAGATGGGCTCGCACCGCGGCGGCCGCCGCATCCTCGGTCGAAGCTTCCACGCCTTCGCGGAGCTCCAGAACGCCCGTACTGACCAACCCGTACACCGTGCGCGCCACATCGAAGTCGCTGCGCGCCAGCTCGTGCGCGATGGTGCGCAGGTCGCGCACGCCATCCACGGCGATGAGCACTTCCCACTCTCCCGGCAGCAGATCCAGCGACGCCGACTGCTCCGCGCTCACCGGCGCGAGCGCCGCCACCATCCCGAGGTGCGGCACCTTGCTCACGATGCGCGACCATTCGTCAATGCGACGGGCACCCTCCATGAGGACGGACGCCGTGGAAATGCGCACCGCTGCCTCGGCGGGTACCTCGCGCAGCTCTCCTTCCTCAAAGGAGAAAAATCCTTCCTGCCAGGACATGAGCTCGAAGACCACTTCCTCCACCTGAAAGCGGACCTGTCGTTCCAGCTCGCGGCGGGAAATGGCGCCCAGCTCCACGAGCACCTCGCCGAGTCGCGGCCGCCCGCCACCGCGCTGCTGCACGGCCTGGGCGCGCGACAGGTCTCCTTCGGAGATCTTGCCCGCGCGCAGCAGCAACTGCCCCAACGGGTGCGGATTGCTGCGAATCGCGGCGTACACGACCGCACCGCGATCGAAGTACACGGTGCCGCGGTTGTCGCGCACGAACGACGTGACCGTCAACGCGCCGGTCTTGCGATTCAGATCGAGGAGCTGGAAGACGTCGTGAATGCCCAGCTCGTGCAGCGGGCCCTCGATGGCCATCAGGCGGCCTCCTCGCTCGGGTGGAGGACGCGCAGCAGATCGGTCGCCGTGCGGATGCCGCGCTCGGCGCGGCGCGCCTGGCTTCCTTCCGGCTCAATCGCCAGCACCCGGCGCCAGATGGCGATGGCCTCCGCATAGCGCCGCTGGCGGCCGAAGATCTCCGCCTGCAGGCAGAGCCCATCCACGTGCCGGGGCTCGAATCGGATCATGCGCTCCACTGCACGGCTGGCGTCGTCGTAGCGGCCGACGTCGAGCAGCACCTCGGCCAGCGACAGCAGGGCATCGAGATTCCACGGATCCCGCTGCAGCATCTCGGCGAGCGGCGCGATGGCCTCGCGCGGCCGGCCGGCGCGGCTCCGCACCGACGCGAGCGCGAGCGTGGCCTCCACGTAGGTGGGCACCGACTCGAGCGCGGCGAGCAGCTCGGTCTCCGCGCCCGCGAAGTCGCCGCGTGCCACGAGCAGCAACGCGAGTTCGTGGCGGATCACGGCGAAGTGACGATCCACCTCGAGCGCCGCGCGATACGCCTGGATGGCCCCATCGGCATCGCCACACATGCGCGCCGCATCGCCGAGTTCCTTGAGCACGTCGGCACGCTCGGGACATCGGGCGCGTACGCCGTCGAGCAGCTCCCGGGCCGCGTGCGCATCCCCCGCCTGGCCGCGGGCTCGCGCCACCAGCAGCAGCCAGTCCACGTTCGCGGGGTCCACGCGCACCAGGGACTCGGCCACTTCGCGCGCCTCCGCGGAGCGGCCGAGCGCCAGCAGCGCCCGGGCCTCACCGGCAATGGCGCGCGGCACGGTGCCATTCACCCTGCGCGCCTGACGAAACCGCTCGAGCGCCTCGCCGTGGACACCCTGCGCCGCAAAAACGTCGCCCAGCAGGGTGTAACCCGTCGCCCGGTCCGCGCCCTGATGCAGCGCGTGCGTGATCTCCTTCAGCGCGTCATCGGCGAGCCCGCGGGCCAGCAAGTCGGCGGCGGCGGCAAAGGGTTCCATCGCGTCGCCGAACGGCTCCGCTGCGGCTTCGCCGCCAGCGCCTTCGGGCGCCAGTTCGCTGAAGAGATCGTCCAGGCGGCCCGAATCGAAATCAAAGCTGGCCACCGCGCCATCCACGGCGTGCGCGCCACCGAGATCCGGCGCGATGGCGAGGTCGGGATCCTCGTGCTCCAGATCGATCACCAGCTCGAACTTCTGCGGCACGTAGTACGGCTCGAGCTCCATGGCTCGCTTCGTCGCGCGCAGGGCACCGTCGTAGTCGCCCAGCGCAGAGAGCGAAAACCCGAGATTGTAGTGGGCTTCCGCATAGTCGGGACGTGCCTGGATGGCACGACCGAACGCATTGCGCGCATCAGCCGGCCGCTGCATCGCGGAGAGAATTAGCCCCACGCCGTTCCATGCGACCGGGTGATCAGGCTCTACGCGCAAGGCCTGCTGGTAGGCATCGATGCCGCCACGCGCGTCGCCGCCGCGCTGCAGGACGAGCGCCAGGTTCAACCACGCCTTGACGAAGTCGGGGTGCGCGCGGAGTGCCGCGCGAAACGAGTCCGCGGCGCGCTCCGGTTCGCCGGCGTGCGACTGCGCGACGCCGAGATTGTTGTGCGCCGTGGCGTATCCCGGATCGAGCTCGAGCGCGCGGCGATAGCACGCCGCCGCGTCCTCATGGCGGCCGTCGAGATGCACGGCGACGCCGCGCTCGCACCAGAGTCGCGCGTTGTCAGGCTGCTCCTGCAGCAACTGCTCGTACACCGCGACGGCAGCGTCCAGGTTGCGCTCGAGCAGATGCGCTTCCGCCATGGCGGCAAGCACCAGGCCGCGGTCCTCGTCGCGCTCCAGCGCCAATGCGTACTCCCGCAGGGCTTCGGCATGATAGCCACGGCGCCGGAACGCCACGCCCAGTGCGTAGTGCGCCATGCTGTGATCGCGCGCCACCTCCATCATCTGCCGCGAGTGGCGCTCCTGCCGCGCCGGCACGAGCTCGCGATACGTCGCCGCATTGTTGCGGTCGAGCGAGAGATTGGCCTGAGCGCGCCCGAGCGACGGATTGAGTTGAATGGCCCGCTGCGTCGCGGCGCTCGCCTCCTCATGCCGTCCCAGATCCCCCAGCACGAATCCGAGCAGATACTGCGCATCGGCATGCTGCGGGTCGAGCGTGATGGCGTGCAGGAGCGCCTCGCGCGCCTCTTCCGTGGCACCCCGGTGATAGAGCGCATCGCCAATCCGGAAGGCGACTCCGGCGTGCGATGGCGCCAGCTCGCGGGCGCGCTCGAAGCGGACGAGCGCGCCCTCGCTGTCCCCGCTGGCCTGCAGCGCCATGCCAAGCTGCAGCATGGCCTCCACGTCCGTCGGATGGTGCTCGAGCAGCGCGGTGAACTCGACCGCGGCTTCCTGCGCATCCCCGAGCGCCGCGTGCGCACGCGCCAGCTCCCAGCGCGCGTCGCGATCGTCCGGGTGCAACTGCAGGCGCTCGCGGAGTTCGGCGACGCGCCGGTCGTAATAGCCGGTGTTGAAGCACGCGACCTCGAGATTGCGCTGCGCCACCTGCATCTGCGCGTCGAGCTCCAGCGCGCGACCGAACGCGGCGACGGCGTCGTCGTACATCCCCTTGTGGTAGTACAGGACACCAAGGTTGTTGTGTGCCCCGGCGTCCGCCGGATCGATCCGGCGGGCGAACGATCGCAATACCTCGCGATCGCGCTGCATGGCCAGGGCGACGGTCATCGCTATACGACGCGCATGGCGCGCAGCAGCGCGTCGAGCGACGACTGATCGGGCATGAGCAGGAAGAATCCGCGCAGGTGCTCGCCGTGATCCTGCAGGTAGAATTGCGTTTCGACCGCAAACACCACGTCGCGCTCGGCGCCGAACTCGAGATACGCGCTCGTGAGAACCGCGGCCGACATGTCCACCGCGAAGCTCGGCGGCGACGGCAGCAGCAGCAGTCCCATGAAGTCACTGAGCGCGTTCATGTACGCGCCGCTCAGAATGTTGCCCGCTTCCTTGAGCGCCGACTCCTCCAGTTCGCTGAAGTGGTCCCCGGGCGGACCATCGCGCCGCAGCATGAGCTGGGCAAGACGCAACGCGGTGGAGTGCGGCAGCAGCAGGAGCGTGCGTCCCGTCAGATCGCCGGTCATGCGCATGAGCACGGCCGCCACCGGCTCCTCGGCTTCGGAGACCTGCGGCGGGATGTCTTCCAGCGCGGCAATGGTCACCGTGGGTACGGTGATCATGATGGCGCTGTGCGTCATCTGTGAGAGCGCGGTGGCCGCATGTCCCGCGCCGATGTTGGCGGTTTCGCGCAGCGCGTCCAGTTCCCGCACGGAAAGTGCGAACAGATCAGCCATGATGTTGCCCTCGCATGAGCCCTCCAACGTCCACAATGAGCGCGGGCGCGCCGTCTGCCAGGATGGTCGCCCCACTGAACAGGGCGGCACCATCCCGCGCGGCGTCGAACCGCTTCACCACGATGTCCTGCTGACTCGTCAGCTCATCCACGATGAGCCCGGCGCGCCGCTCCCCGATTTCGAGCATGACGACCTGCTCGGTGTCGTGCGTCTCCCGGGGCAGTTGCACCAGTTCGCGCAGCCGCAGCACCGGCATCCGCTGCCCCTGATGCAGCATCACCTCGCCGCCGCGCGTGCGGCGCAGCTCCGAGCGATCGGTCTCCAGGGCCTCGCTCACGTGCGCGAGCGGAATGGCATACACCTCATCGTGCACGCGCGTGATGAGGGCCCGGACGATCGCCAGGGTGAGCGGCAGCCGCAGCGTGACCGTCGTCCCCTGCCCCTCGCGCGAGGTGATTTCCACCGTGCCGCCGAGCGCCCGCACACGATGCAGCACGGCGTCAATGCCGACGCCGCGTCCGGACACCGCCGTGACCTGTGCCGCCGTGCTGAAGCCCGGGCGCGCGATGATTTCGAGCAGCTCGGCGTCGCTGAGCGCACCGCGGCCGCGACGCGGTACGCCGAGCTCGCGCGCGCGGCGCGCGATGTCGGCGCGGTCCATCCCGCGACCGTCATCGCTCACGCGCACGACGACCGCGGAGCGCTCACGCGTGGCGCCAAGCGTGAGACGCCCCTCCGCCGGCTTCCCAGCCGCGACCCGCTCGGCCGCCGGCTCGAGACCGTGGTCCAGTGCGTTCCGCAGCAGGTGCACGATCGGATCACCCAGCTCATCGAGCAACGACCGGTCGATCTCGATGTCGTCGCCATCCATGTCGAACGCGACCCCCTTGCCGAGGTCACGTGCGGCATCGCGCACCATGCGCGGAAAGCGGTCGAATACGTGCGACACCGGCACCATGCGCGCATGCAGCACGGCATGCTGCAGGTCGTCCAGCAGACGCGTCGTATGCTCGGCCGCTTCCAGCAATGGTGCATTGTCGCTCAGCTCGGCCTCCTGCATGAGCCGGCCGCGCGCGATGATCAGCTCGCCCACCAGATCGGTGAGTGCGTCAAGCCGGCCGACGTCCACACGCACGTGGCGGGCGCGCGGAGCAGGCGCGGCCGCGGATTCCGGCGGCGCGGCGGACACACCGGGCGTGGCCGGCGCCGCACCCGCTGCCGCGTCCTCCCCGTCGGCGGCCAGTACGCGCAGGCGCTTCACGAATGGTTCGCCCACACTCGCGAGGTCGTCGCCACGTACGGCGCCCTCCACCATCCCCTCCAGCGCATCCGCCACGTCGAGACATGCCGCGATGCGCGACGCCGTCACGGCTAGACGGCCGGCGCGCAACGCGTCGAGCACCGTCTCCATCTCGTGCGCGAGTACCGTCACGGCATCGTAGCCCATGGTGGCGCTCATGCCCTTCACGGTATGCACGGCGCGGAAGGTGGCGTCGAGCGATTCGCGGGCGCCGGGCGAACGCTCCAGCACCAACAGGTGCCGGTTCATGACCGCCAGATGCTCGCGACTTTCCGTGAGGAAGAGCTCCGCGTACCGGGCGAGATCCATCAGCCGAGCACCCGCGCGACCGCCTCCAGCACCCGCGCGGGCTGGAAGGGCTTCACGACGAAGTCCTTTGCGCCCGCCTGAATGGCTTCGACGACCAACGCCTGCTGTCCCATGGCACTGCACATGAGAATGCGCGCGGCAGGATCGATTTTCGTGATCTCCTTCACGGCATCGATGCCGCCCATGTCCGGCATCACGATGTCCATGGTCACCAGGTCCGGCCGGAGCTGCTGGTAGCGCTCCACGGCCTGCGCGCCCGTCTCCGCCTGACCCACGACTTCGTAGCCCGAGCCGGAGAGGATGTCGGAAATCAGGGTGCGCATGAAGATGGCGTCGTCGCAAACGAGCACGGTGTGGTTCACGGAACAGATCCTCCGGTCAGGCGAGAAGGGGCGAGAGCACGTCGTGAATATCGAGCAGGGGCGGTGCACCATCGGCGCTCAAGTCCGCCTCCCGGAGAATGTCGAGCACCTCGTCCACCGCCACACCGACCAGGCTGGTCCCATGCTCCACCAGCATGACGCTGCCGGCAGAGT
>JBOHTE010000745.1:0-3378 GCA_050733555.1 Gemmatimonadaceae bacterium
AGGTGGCGTGCCAGAGTGGAGCACATGGTGGCCTGCAACTGCGACTGGGGGTGTCCCTGTGCGTTCGAAGCGCGCCCCACACCGGGACACTGCGAGGGCGCGGTTGGTCATCGCATCGTGACGGGGAGGTACGGCGACGTCGTGCTCGACGACCTCAGATGGGTGCTCATCTCGCGCTGGCCCGGCGCCCTCCATGAGCGGGGCGGTCGCGGCATCGTGTATCTCGACGCCCGGGCGAAAGGCGCGAAGCGCGCGGCGCTCGAGGCGATCGCCACCGGCAAGGCCGGCGGGCAGATCGGGATCCTCATGTCCACCGTGGATGCCGGTATCGAAGTGCGGGAGGGGAAGATTGCCTTCAGGATGGACGGCGCGAAGAGCTATTGCCGCATTCCGGGCGTCGTGGACGTGGCGCTCACGCCCATTCTGAACCCCGTCACCGGCGAGCCGCACTATCCCTCCGCGCTGTTGCCCACGGGGCTGCTCGTCAAGCGCGAGGATTATTTCTCGAACAAGTCGTGCGCCGTCAGCGCGGGGGAACTGTCAATGAACCACGCCGGGAAGAACGCGCACGTCGCGATCGGAAACTGGAAGGGTCCGTGAGCGGCTGACGGTGATGGAGAAAATGGACTTCCTGATCGCACCGGCAGCGCGGCGCGGTCTGCGCGGTTCCTCAGGCCGAGTGCGGCGGCGCCACGAACCGGCGCGACTGCCGCTCGTACGCGTGCGCCAGCGCCAGCACGCGCGCGTCGTCGCCAGGCAATCCCACTACTGACAGGTTGAGCGCCGGCATCCCATCGGCGCCGAGCCCCGCGGGGACCGACACTTCGGGCAGGCCGAGCCAGTTGTTGTACGAAAGTGTGGTGCGAACGTGCGGCCAGGAATCCACGATGCGCGGCGCGTTGAACGGCATGGTGGGCCAGACCATGGCCACGATGCCCGCCGCGCGCATGGACTGCACGAGTCCCGCGACCACCGTGGCGCGCGAACGCGCGAATGACTGTCCCGCGGGATCCAGCGCCATGGGCTGGCGCAGCAGCGGCTCACACTCCTCGAACGTCGCGGGAAGGACGTCGTAGAAATGGCGGTAGGCCTCGTAGCCGCGGCGCACGGCGGAGCGCGGATCATCGCTGCGGCCGGCGAAGTAGAGATAGAGCGCATTGGCGGTTGGCGCCGGCGACCGGTCGTTCACCTCCACGTCGCCGCGCTCCCGCGCCGCGGCGGCGAAGGCGTCCCGGTAATTCGCCGCGGTCACAGGCGACGCGAACGGCTCGACGTTGGCGCCGGCGGCGCGGAGATCCGTCACCGCGCGATCCCACATGGCGAGCGCTTCGGCGGTCATCTGCGCTCTCGGTGTGTTGTCCGCCACGAGCCCGAGCCGCACACCGGCGAGCGCGTCGTCGCGCAGCGCGGACAGCGGCGCGGCATCCCACGCGCTGGTGAGCGCAAGCGGATCGGAGGCGTCGGCTCCGGCAATCGCGGCGAGATAGAGCGCCGCATCCGCCACCGAGCGGGCGAGCGGCCCGTGCGTGTCGAGGTAGGGCCACGTCGGAATCACGCCGTTGCGCGGCACGAGGCCGAAGGTCGGCTTCATGCCCACGACGCCGGTGAACTGCGCCGGAATGCGATTGGAGCCGCCGTCATCGGTGCCCAGCGCGGCGAACGCCATCCCGGCTGAAACGGCCACCGCCGACCCGGCACTCGACCCGCCCGGCGTGCGGGTGCCGGTGGGGTCGTGCGGATTGAGCACCTGCCCGGTGTGGCTGCTGGTGCCGTTGCCGCGATAGGCGAAGTCGTCGGCGGCGGACTTGCCAAGGATGATCGCACCGGCCGCGCGGATCCGCGCCACTTCCAGCGCATCGCGCCGCACCGGCTCGGGGAAGAGCCGGGCCCACTCGGCGTTGGAGCCAGTCGTGGGCAGTCCGTTCATGTCGTAGATCGCCTTGGCGAAGACCGGGACGCCGTCGAGCGGCCCGCGCAGCGTACCGGCACGGCGTCGGGCGTCGGCGGCGCGTGCATCGGCGAGCGCCGTGGCCGAGAGCGCGTCAATGGCGCGCCACGTCGCGCCGTCGGTGCGGCAGCGCTCGAGCGCGTGCGCCGTGACCTCGGCGGCGCTCCACGTGCCGCGCCGGAAGCCGGCCTGGTAGTCGGCAATGGTGCCGTCGAGCGGATTGGCCGGCAGGCGGCGCCACGTCGGGAGTGGACGCGTGATGGCGGCAGTGAGCGCGGCGAGTCGGGCGAGCGCTTCGCGTCGGGTCAGTGGCATGCACGTATCAGGACTGAGGCAGCGTGTCGGTGTTGCCCATGCTGCGCAACCCGGCGCGGATCGCTGCGATGGAGTGGGGATCGGGCTGGTGGTGGATGCGAACGAACGGGCACCGTGTCCGGTAGCTGTCCTGGCGACCGCAGGCAAGTTGCATTGCGCGTGGCGCCTGGACAAGCGGACCGTTCCCGCGGGGAGCGAGGCCGTGCACGCGCATGGGAGGGGAACGATTGCCGGAATCCTGGATTTTTCCTTCTCACATTCCGGAGTCGTCAAATGCGCATGATCACATGCCTCGTGTCCGCTCTCGTCGCCGCATCGCCGGCGCTGGCGCAACAAACGGTCGCGCCCGGCAATTCGTCGCTCCACCTGGATCGCATCCGCCCATACACCGATACCATCACGTTGCTCGTTACACCGCCCGACAGTGCCCAACGGGTATACGGTTCCCTGGTGCGCCGTGTGGAACGTGCATCGGACGGCGAGACGCCCGTATTCCGCGAAACACAGCACTACGTTCTCGAGTCCGGTGAGCAACAGGAAGTGGACACGCTCGACGTGTCCGCGACGACGCTCGCGCCGGTGCGCGTGGTCGAGAATGGCGTGAAGGCGCGCCACACGCTCCGCCTCGACCGCGGACGGCTCGTGGGAACAGAGTGGTTGGCGGACTCCGGCGAACGCCCGGTTGACGCGCCGGTTGCCGCGCCATTCTTCCACGGCATGACGACCGAGGCGCTCATCGCCGCCCTCCCGCTCGCCGAGGGACAGTCGCTCCGCCTGCCGGTGGGCGAAACACCTCACCCGACGGTGCGGCTGAACGAATTCCGGGTGACGGGGCGTGTGACACTGCGCACGGCTGCAGGTCCGGAGGAGTGCCTGGTGGTTCAGGAGTCGAAGACCACAGTCGCCTGGATCTCGGCGGCCACCCGCCATCTCGTGCGGCTGCACTGGACGCTGCCCAACGGAACGAGCGTGTGGAAGTTGCCGCGGCGCGATGCTCCATTCGCGAGTGCGACGGACCTGGCGGTGGCCGCCCGGCTGGCAGCGCCGGGAGATCACTCGTAAGTCGCGACGCGGATCCGGATCAATGGATCAATGGGGATCAATGGGGTCAGAGT
>JBOHTE010000746.1:0-8613 GCA_050733555.1 Gemmatimonadaceae bacterium
GAGCACCTCCTGAACGGGGGCCAGGCCGCACCCCACAACGAATTCGAGCGCTATGTGGTGCAATACGGCGCCAGGGTGCGCCCGCGCGTGGAGCAAGAGCTGCCGCTCCGAGGCGGCGACGAGCGCCCGGGTGACACCATGATCCAGCACGACATGTCGCACTGCATCCTGTGCACTCGCTGCGTGCGCGCGTGCGATGACATCCAGGAAGTCGGTGTGCTGGACATGGCCGATCGCGGCGCCGGCGCTCGCATCATCGTGGGTGGCGACGGTGACCCCGACCACGCCGGCTGCACCTGGTGCGGCGAGTGCGTCCGCGTGTGTCCCACCGGCGCGATTCACGACATCATCCCGCTCGCCAAAATGAAGGCCGAGTCGGCGCAGATGCCGGAGAAGTCCGCGCGCAGTGTGTGTCCGTACTGCGGGGTAGGTTGTCAGATCGACCTCGAGACGCGCGGGAACGACGTCGTACGCGTGAACAGCCCGTGGATCGAGGAAGGCACCCCGAACATGGGATCCACCTGCGTGAAGGGGCGCTTCGGCTTCGACTTCGTGATGCACCGGGACCGCCTCCGCACGCCGCTCATTCGGGAAGGGTGGGTGAAGCGCGACGGCGCCTGGCACTTCGAATCGGACCCCACCGTGACCGCGAAGTGGGGACGCCGTGGCGGGCCGTGGCGCCTGATCGAACAGGAAGCCGGGACGCGCAAGCGCCGTCCCAGGTTCAACCCGCTGCATTCCCTGCCTCTGCGCGACGAGCCGCTCGCCGATCCGCGCGACCGCGTCGCCACACCGGAGGACTGGTACGCGCCATTCCGCGAAGCCACCTGGGAGGAAGCGCTGGATCTCGCCGCGTCGCAGCTGGTCCGGTTGCGCGACACGCGCGGTCCGGACAGCCTCGCGGTGTTTTCCTCCGCCAAGTGCACCAACGAGGAGAACTATCTGTTGCAACGGCTGCTCCGGGCGGGAATCGGCACGAACAACATTGACCACTGCACGCGGCTCTGTCATTCGTCGTCCGTGAGCGCCATGCAGCGCGCCATGAACACCAGCGCCGCGTCGGGGTCCATGCGCGAGGTGGAACACGAGAGCGACGTGCTCTTCCTCCTCGGCGCGAACACCACCGAGTCACACCCCGTCTTTGGTGCGGCGCTCAAGCGGGCGCAGCTCCGCGGCGCCAAGCTGATCGTGGCCGACCCGCGCCGCATCGAACTGGCACAGCGCGCCGACATCCATCTCCAGATGCTCCCCGGCACGGACGTCGCGCTCCTCAATGCGATGCTGCACCACATCATCGACCAGGGGCTGGAGGACAAGGAGTTCATTCGCACGCGCACGCACGAGTTCGACGCCGTGGCGAAAGCGGTGCAGCCCTACACGCTGGAACGCGCCGAAACCATCACCGGAGTCCCGGCGGAGCTGATCCGCCGGGCAGCCGAGATGTACGCGCGCGGCCCCAGGTCAGCGACACTCTGGGCCATGGGGCTCACGCAGCACCACACCGGGACGGACATCGTCACGTCGCTGCTGAACCTGCTGCTCTGCTGCGGGATGATCGGACGCTGGGGCGCGCCGATGATGCCGATCCGCGGCCAGAACAACGTGCAGGGCGCGAGTGACATGGGCGCGATCCCGATGAGCTATACGGATTACCGGCCGGTGACCGATGCCGCTGTGCGTCATGAGTACGCGGCGGCGTGGGGGGTCCCGGATGAGCGGCTGTCGCTGGCGGAGGGGCTCAAGGTCACGGACATCGTGAAGTCGGGCAGCCCGGTGGTGGGCATGTTCATCATGGGCGAGAACCCCATTATCTCGGATCCGGATCTCTCGCACGCCGAAGACTGGTTCCACGGGCTGGATTTTCTCGTGGTGCAGGATCTCTTTCTCACGGAAACCGCGCGGTACGCGGACGTCGTGCTGCCCGGCGCGTCATTCGCCGAGAAGACCGGCACCTTCGTGAACACGGAGCGACGCATTCAGATCGCGCACCAGGCCATTGAGCCACCGGGCGAGGCGCGAGCCGATATCGACATCCTGCTCGACCTGTCGAATCGCATCGGGCTGCCGACGCCATTCCGGGATGCCAGCGAGGTCATGGAGGAGATCGCGCGCGTCACGCCGTCCTGGCGCGGCGTCTCGTTGGCGCGGCTCGAGGGAGACGGTCTGCAGTATCCGGTGCCGGATGCGCAGTCACCGGGCACCGATCACCTCTTCACGGACCAATTCCCGACGGCGGACGGCCGCGCGACGCTGACCCCGGTGGAGTTCCTGCCACCGGCGGAGATGCCCGATGAGAACTTCCCGTTCTTCATGAATACGGGACGACAGCTCTATCACTGGCACACCGGTACGATGACGCGCCGTTCCACGGGTCTCGATTCGCGCGAGCCGACGCCGACCGTGGAGATCTCGGCAGCGGATGCGCGGGAGTTGGGGCTCAGGGATGGTGACCCCGTGCGCATCACCTCACGCCGCAATTCCATCGTCATTGCGGCGCGCGTCTCGCCTCGTGTCGCGCACCACCAGGTGTTCATCCCCATGCATTACCGCGAAGCGGCGGCGAACCTGCTCACGAATCCGGCGCTCGATCCGTACGCGGGGATTCCGGAGTTCAAGGTATGCGCGGTACGGGTGGAGCCGGTGTCCCGATCGTATCAGGCCGTTGAAGACTGGAGCGACACGCACGCGCAGGAGCTGGTGGCCGGAGACGATTGAGTGAACTTCGGGATCGAGGGGCGCGTCGCGCTCATCGCAGGCGCGTCCAGCGGGCTCGGCCGCGCGGTGGCGCACGAACTGGCCATGGAGGGTGCGTCGGTGGCGATCCTGGCGCGGCGCGGCGACGAGTTGCGGCGCGTCGCCGCGGAGCTTTCGGCGCGCTCGCGCCGGCGCATCGTGCCCCTCGTCGTCGACGTCACCAGTGAAGACGCCACGCGCGCCGCTGTCGCCGAAGCCGTCGAGACTCTCGGCCCGATCGACATCCTCGTCGGGAACGCCGGCGGGCCGCCGGCGACCATCGTCGAGGAAACGACGATCGAGCAGTTCCGTAGTGCGCTCGAGCTCAATCTCCTGTCGTCCGTTCGGCTCGCGCAGCTCTGCGTGCCCGAGATGCGGCGCCGCCAGTGGGGGCGCGTGATCTTTCTTACCTCCACAGCTGCCCGGCAGCCCATCGCCTCGCTCATTCTCTCGAACACCGCGCGCGCCGGCCTGGCCGGATTCGCGAAAACGCTCGCGACCGACTGCGCCAAGGACAACGTGCTCGTCAACACGATTCTCACCGGCCACTTCGACACGGACCGCGCCATGTCGCTGGCCGCCGGCCGGTCGCGCCGCGAAGGGCTCTCCATTGATCAGGTGCTGGCCGAACGGCGGAGACTCATCCCGATGGGACGCGCCGGACATCCAGCGGAGCTGGCCGCCGTCGTGGCATTTCTCGCATCGGATCGTGCAAGTTTCGTCACCGGCACCGCGCTCGCCGTGGATGGCGGCCAGATCGCGACGGTGTTCTAGACCGCGCAGCGCGTGGTTCCGCCTTCGCATGCGTCCCATCCCCTTCCCTGGTTCCCTCTCGACCTCTGACCCGACTCTATGCGCGCGCTGGTGAAGGAGACTGCCGGTCCCGGATTCTCGCTCAAGGACGTGCCCGAACCGACCATCCGGGATGATGAAGTGCTCATTCGCGTGCGCCGGGCCGGCGTGTGCGGCACGGACGTGCACATCCACGAATGGGACGACTGGGCCCGCGGGCGCTGTCATCCACCATTCATCGTGGGGCACGAATTCGCCGGCGAGGTCGTGCAGGTCGGTTCACTCGTGACCGACGTCCACGAGGGAGATCGCGTGACCGCGGAGGGACATATCGTCGACGGCCGCTGCCTGCTCTGCCGGACGGGCAACGCCCATGCCTGCCCCTACACCAGGGTCATTGGCGTGGACCGTGATGGCTGCTTCGCCGACTACATCGCGATGCCCGCCACAAACGTGTGGCAACTGGACGACAGCATTTCCTTCGACGTGGGCGGCATTCACGATCCCATGGGCAACGCGTTCCACACGGCGCTCACCGCGGACATTCCGGGCGCCACGGTGCTCATCACGGGATGCGGTCCGATCGGCATTTTCGCCGCCGGCATCTGCCGCGCGGCGGGCGCCTCGCACATCATCGCATCGGATGTGAACGAGACGCGGCTCGCGCTGGCGAAGCAGATGGGTGCGCATGAGGTCCTGCACCCCGACGAGGTGGCGGACGCCGTCCGGCGCGCGACCGGGGGCCTGGGCGTGGACGTGGTGCTCGAGATGTCCGGCGTGCATTCGGCGATCCATCAGGCATTCGCGCTGGTGCGCCCCGCGGGACGCATCCAGATGCTCGGCGTTCCCGCCCGTCCGGTGGAGTTCAACTTCGCCACCGAACTCGTGTTCAAGGGCGTGACGGTGTATGGCGTGACCGGGCGCCGCATGTACGACACGTGGCATCAGATGACGCGCTTCCTGCGTTCCCGGGAGTTCGATCCCACGCCGGTCATCACGCACCGCTTCCCGCTCGAGTGCGCGGCGGAAGCCATCCAGGCCATCCGCTCGGGCGCGGCGGGCAAGGTGATCTTCGAAATTGCGTAGCACACCGCGCACGCTGCACCAGACTTCTTCACCTCCACCACTCCCACTGTCGTGAATTCCGCATTCGCCAACACGCTCGCCGCGTCGCTCGACCAGTTCCGGCGGGATGGCGTGTACAAGCGCCTCAACTACCTGGCGTCGCCGCAGGGCGCGCACGTCCGCATGGAAGGACGCGAGGACGTGCTGATTCTTTCGTCCAACAACTATCTCGGCCTGTGTGATGAGGCGAGCGTGATCCAGGCTGGCAAGGATGCGCTGGACCGCTACGGTGCCGGCACCGGGAGCGTTCGCTTCATCTGTGGCACGTTTACGGTGCATCGCGACGTGGAAGAGGCACTGGCGCGGTTCGTGGGCAGCGAGTCGTCGCTCACCTACGTGTCCTGCTGGAACGCCAATGAGGGGCTCACGGCGAGCATCGCGGAGGAGGGGGACGTGGTGATTTCCGACGCGCTCAACCACGCCTCCATCATCGACTCGATCAGGCTGGCCAAATCCATCACGAAGTGCACGACGGCCGTGTACCGGCATTCGGACATGGACGACCTCCGGACCAGGCTGGAGAGCGCACGTGGGGCGAGACGGCGGATCATCTGGACCGACGGCGTGTTCTCCATGGAGGGCGACATCGCGAAACTGCCCGACATCCTGGATCTGGCGCGCGCGCACGATGCCATTGTCGCCGTCGACGACTCGCACGCGACCGGCGTGCTGGGCGCGCACGGACGCGGCACGGCGGAGCACTACGGCGTCCTCGGTGATGTCGACGTGATCACGTCAACGCTCGGCAAGGCGCTGGGCGGTGCAGCGGGCGGCTTCACCGCCGGCGCGCACATGCTCACCGACTACCTGACGCAGCGCTCGCGGCCGCAGCTCTTTTCCAATGCCCTGCCGCCTACGGTCGCGGCGAGCGCACTGGCGGCGGTGCGCTTCATCGAAGCGCATCCGGAACGCGTGACCGCGCTGCACGACAACGCCCGCTACTTCCGCGCCGCGCTCAGCGCAGCAGGCTTCTCACCGCTCGCCGGCGACACGCCCATCGTGCCGATCATCGTGGGCGAGACGCCGCTCGCCATCCGCATGAGCGAACTCATGCTCGACGAAGGCATCTTCGTCACGGGATTCGGCTTCCCGGTGGTGCCACAGGGACACGCGCGCATCCGCTGCCAGTTGTCCGCATCGCACACGCGTGAGGATCTGGACCGCGCGATCGCCACGTTCGTGCGGGTTGGGAAGAAGGTCGGGCTGTTGAAGTAGTTCGTTCGGCGCGTCGCCCACGCCGGCCGCGCTGCCCAGGTGGGGCCGCGCCGGCGCGGGCTTCAGGCGCCCGCGCAGGTGACGCGGATGATCACCCTGCGCCAGCTCGCGACGTCGTCCGTTCCAACCTTCACCACTTCGGCGCCACAGCACCCCCCGTCGAGCATCCACGGCGCGAGCCAGCAGGACACCGCGAACGGCAGGTGGCCCACCACATCGCCACCACGCGCGTGCACCCAGACCGCCGGGTTGTCGGTGCCCGGGGGGTCCGGCACGAGGATCAGCCGGTCGCCTGAATGCAGCCGATGCACCACATCCATCCGGCGCCCGAATACGGTTCCGTAGACGGCGCTGCGGAACTCCTCGACGCGCGGGGACGTCAGGAATCGGCTCATGATCGCAGCGCTCGCGCGACGTCAGCTCGTTCGGGGCGCACACCCATACTGGCAAGCTGCCTCCTGTGCCGCAGGTGGTCAAGCGAGTCTGCGGCCCGGCCCCGGGCGCGAAACGGGTGGTGCGCTCCGCTGCACCGTGACCCGATCCGGTGCGCGGGCCGCGTGACCTCCGCCACGCGCTCCTCGTCCCTGCCATGACCCTCGTCCCTGCCATGACCGGTTTCGCGATCGGACGCCGCTGGTGACGCGGTGACGGCTCATGCGTCCCTCCATCGGCTGGACGACAGGCGTCGTTCCGATGGAGCGACATGGAATCTGCACGTCAGAATTGTTCAACGCGCTGCTCGCGAGTGGCGAACCCGCGGCTCGCAACCTGTAACCCCTCTCACTTCACTGGAATGAGGAGTCTCACCATGCGCACGGTGCGGTGGCTGGCTGCCGGACTCACCCTCGTGGCGCTCACGCCCGCACTCAGTGCGGCGCAGACGTCACGGTCGTTCAATGATTCGTGGTTCTGGGGGGTCAAGGGTGGCATGATCTCGTATTCGACAGCGGCCGAGCACAACAAGTTCGCCCCGTCGATCGGCGCCGAGTGGCTGATCACCCGCTCCCGCGGCGCGCTCTACATCTCGGGCGAGCAGGCGTTCTTCACCGGGACGAGCTCGGTGTCCGACGGCACGTTCAACTACAACGTGGCCATCAAGGACATGCGCCGCTATACAGCCGCGCTGCTCGCGTTCCCCGTCACGTGGGGCGCGCTGCGGCCCTATGGCGGCATCGGCCTGTCGATGAACCTCATTCAGCACGCGGTACTGTCCGACGGGGTGGACCCCACCACGACAGCGCTCCTGCAGAACAGCATCAATGACCAGAAGGATGCGGTCTCGTTCCTGGCCATGGCGGGTCTGCAGGCGCAGTATCAGCGCTTCTCCGTGTTCGGTCAGGCGGGCTACATGCCGATGCGGAACACCTCGCTGTTCAATGGACGCACCACGTACGTGCTGGAAGGCGGCATTCGCATCAACTTCGGGTCGTCCATCGAGTCAACGCCCTGACGTCAGCACCTGCTCCATGACCCGGAGCATGTTCCCGCCGAGGATCTTCGTCACGTCACTCTCCGAGTAGCCGCGGTCCAGCAGCGCCTGAGCCAGCCGCGGCAGCTCGGTGACGTCGGCCATCTGGTCGGGCGATGCACTGATCCCGTCGAAGTCGCTGCCGATGCCGGTGTGATCCGTCCCGGCCACGCGCGCGATGTGATCAATGTGATCAATGAGCACGGCGAGAGGGGTAGGCGGAAGCTGCGCGATGCGCTCGCGCGCGCGCGTGTCCTGGTTCCGCGCCACCGCCGCGGCATCCATGCCGCGCGCGCGCTCCGCATCGGCCAGCGCCTGCACCTCGGCGTCGACGTCGTCCATGGCTTTCCGGAAGCGCGCATCAATGAAGCGGGAGAAGAAGTTCACGTTCACCACACCACCTGTCCCGGCGATCGCGCGCAACTGGTCGTCGGTGAGATTGCGCGGATGATCCGCGAGCGCGCGCGCGCTCGAATGCGTGGCGATGACGGGCGCGGTGGACACCGCGAGCACGTCCGCGAACGTCTCATCGGAGACGTGCGAGACATCCACCATCATGCCGAGGCGGTCGAGCTCGCGAATCACGTCCCGGCCAAACGACGTGAGGCCACCCGTGCTCGTCTCGTGTGATCCGAGGGAGGAGCCGGCCCACTGATTGCCGTTATTCCACGTGAGTGTGAGATAGCGCGCGCCGAGCCGGAAGAGTTCGTGCAGCTTGCCAAGATCCGCCTCGATCGCGTGTCCGCCCTCCACGCCAATGAACACCGCGATCGCACCCGCCTCGCGCGCGCGCCGCACATCCTGTGCGCTGGTGCCGAAGCGTAGTGCGCCCGGGTGCCGCGCGACGAACGCGCGAATGGTCTCCATGTAGCGCAACGCGCGACGGAACGAGCCATCGGGATGCTCGAGCGCAAACGGAGCATCCACCCACGCCGCGAAAAACACCGCGGCGAGTCCTGATTCCTTCAGACGTGGCAGGTCCGTCCGCCCTTCGGCCGGCGTGTGGCGGACATCCGGATCGTACGCTTCATCGAGCATCTTGCTCGGCATGTCATTGTGCATGTCAATGACGAAGGCCTCCCGGTAGACGCGGAGTGCGCGATCGGACACTCCCGCGATGCGGGACACGTGCGGCGCGGCCATCAGGTCACCGACCGGATGGCAACGTGCGGCGGCGTGCGCGACACGAACTCGCTGTCGCGCACGGCCCAGCGCAGCGGCCAGTCCGCGGCCCGGCGGATGCCGATGCGCGGCGTGACGACAACCTGGCTGTCGGGAAC
>JBOHTE010000747.1:0-4308 GCA_050733555.1 Gemmatimonadaceae bacterium
GCCCAGTGCGACAGGGTCGTCGGGGGCGTCCCCCAATCCCACGAGCAGCAGGCGTTGCGGCCCCGCGGTGGCGCCGGCGAGATGCAGCGTTTCGTCGCGCGCCCCTCTGAAATCCTTGCGCCCGAGCGTGCGCGCGATCGCACCGCCCAGCATCGCGTCGAGCGACACGAGCTCCGTAGGGAGCGAGGTCCCTTTGGGGAGCGCAACCACGAGCAGGGACACATCCACCGACGCGGCGTCCGCGTGGCGGGCGACGACTTCCACGGCCATGATCGGGCTCCGAAGCAGGAAGTACCCGGGGCGGGACTCGAACCCGCAAGGCCCGAAGGCCGGGGGATTTTGAGTCCCCTGCGTCTACCATTTCCGCCACCCGGGCAAGGTGCGCGCAATCTAGCCGCGGGGGGCGCCGCACTCAACGGCGCGGCGGCCGCGTCCCTCGCTGCTGTTGACGCTGTTGGCGCTGTCGGCGCAGGTCGGCGATGCGCCGGTGCACCTGCTCCTCGATGGCGGCGTACCTGGCGCGCTGCACCGGCGTGAGAAATGATGTGAGATCCCGCTGCTCCTGACGGGTCAGCGCCAGGCGCGTCTCCTGCAGCGTCATGATCTGGTCGAGCAGCGTACCCACCGTTGCCTGATCTGCCTGGTCACCGCGCAGCACCTGCTGGCGCAATTGCTGGCGCAGGCCGCGCTCCCGCTGCAGCAATTGCGCGCGCCGCCCCGCATACCTCTGGTTGACCGCCTGCAACTGCGCGAACTGCGTGTCGGTAAGCTGCAGGCGCTTGCGCACGACCTGTCCCATGCGCTGTTGCAACTGCTGCTCCAGCGTGCGCCGCTCCTGACTCTGCGCGGCCGGCCGGGCAGGCGTCGCGACGGGCTGTGGCGCTGGCGTCTGATCCTGCTGCTGCGCGTGCACACGCGGTGCCGCGAAGAGTGCGATCGCCGCCACACACACGAGCGGAGTCGCGGCGTGCAGACGCGTCATCACAGGATATCCTCCCCGGCCGGTTCGAGTACCGGTGCGGGATCCGCTCGCGGTATGGCGTCCATCTGATTCACGGCGTCGAGCAGCGCCCGGATGTCGGCGGTAGGCAGATCACTGACACCGGCGCCGAGCATCAGTCCAGCGGACGGCGCCGCGACCGCACCGTTCGGCGGCGTCACGCTCGCTGCGGCGCCGTGCATCGCGTCCGGGTGCAACGGCGCTCCCGCCGTCGCGGGCTGTCCGGACCGGCTGGCCACCTGCACGGCCGGAGCGATCGGGCTGCCCTGGCCGGCGTGCGTGAGCGCGTAGCCACCAGCGCCCAAGGCCACGAGCAGGATCGCCGCGGCGACGCGCCAGTCGTGACGCCAGTCCGTCGTCACGCGCCGGCCACGCCGCGTGACCGGCGCCGTGTTCCGCACGGCATGCACCGCCGCCGCGATGCGCGTGACGTCGACCGCCGGCGCATCGGAGAGCGCGGCGCGCATGGATCGGAGCAGTTCCAGCTCCTGCGCGCACGATGCGCACGTCGTGACGTGGCGCTCAACCTCGGCACGCGACGCCGCGTCGAGCGTGTCGTGCAGCAGGTCAGGCAGCAGATCGCGCACATCCGCGCGTGGACAATCAGTCATTGAGAAACTCCTTGATGGCACGCATGGCGTGATGATAGTGCACCCGCGCCGCGCCTTCGGTACTGCCAACCACCGTGGCGATCTCCCGGTACGACAGTCCTTCGGTCACGCGCAGCATGAACACGGCGCGTTGTGTGGGCGACAGCCCGCGGACGGCACTGCGCATCCGGTCCTCCGTCTCGTCCGCCACCACCCGATCGAGCGCATCATGTTCGGTGGCGCTGTGCTCCTCCAGGATGGGTACGGTCACCCGTCGCGTCCTCTCGCTGCGCGCCCGATCCCGACTGAGGTTGCGCGCAATGGTGAACAGCCAGGTCCGGAACGAACTCTCCTCACGGAATCCCTCCAACGATGCAAACGCCCGGACGAACGTGTCCTGGACGATCTCCTCCACGTCCTGCCGCGCACCCAGACTCGCGACAAAGCGTGACACGGCTGCGGCGTGCCTGGTGACCAGCTGGCTTGCCGCCCGTTCGTCCCCGGCCTTCCAGCGCGCGATCAGTGCGCTGTCGCCGGGTTCGCCGGGGGTCAGAAGGGGTTCAGGCATGCTGTCGCGAGATGAGACGACATCACCATGGAAAGTGTTAAGGCACACTGCTGAAGCGTTTGCTTGACTGAGTCCGGGTCACGGCGTACGTTCAACTTGAACGAGCGTTCGACTTCCATCCGTGGCCACCATGACGACTTCGACCCGAGACCAGAAGCTGGATGGCCTGCTGGCGGCTGCCGCGAAGGTGTTCGCCGATCGTGGCTACCACCGGACGAGCATGCGCGATCTGGCGCGGGCCTCGGGCGTGTCGCTGGCCGGTGTGTACTACTACGTGCAGAGCAAGGATGAGCTGCTGTTCCTCATCCAGCAGCGCAATTTCGAGGCGGTGCTCGCTGGCGCACGGGACACGCTCGCCGGCGTGACCGATCCGGTGGAACGCCTCGCGCGGTTCGTGGATAATCACCTGGACTACTTCGCCTCGCACATGGCGGAGATGAAGGTTCTGTCGCACGAGGCGGGCGCGCTGAGCGGAGACTTTCTCCAGCGTGTGAACGACATGAAGCATGCATACACGCTCATGCTCATGGACGTTCTCGCCGACCTCGAGACCGCGCACGGGCCGGCGCACCTGAACCGGCGTGTCGCCGCGTACTCGCTCTTCGGCATGATGAACTGGATCTACAACTGGTACGATCCACTGGGCGACGTCGGCGTCGAGCTCCTGAGTCAGAACATCTGCCGCCTGTTTCTCGGCGGCTACGTGGGACTTCCCGTATCGGATGCGGTCATTCCGCACGCGTCCGCGGGCTAGGCCAGTCACGTCATCACCCATCCTCCTTTCGTCGAGATTGCCATGACCGCTACCATGACTGACCGTGCCGCGTCCACTCTGGTCACATACCGGAAGGACGGGAACATCGCGGTATTCGAGCTGAACGATCCACCCGCCAATACGTACACGCACGACATGATGCGCCAGCTGGATGAGTGCGTGCTCCGTGCGCGATTCGACAACGACGTGCAGGTGATCGTGATCCGCGGAGCGGGCAACAAGTTTTTCTCAGCGGGCGCGAACATCAAGATGCTCAACGAGGTGGACCCCACCTTCAAGTACTATTTCTGCCTCCACGCCAATGAGACCCTGAGCCGTCTCGAGCAGACGCCCAAGCTGGTCATTGCGGCGATCAACGGGCACTGCGTGGGCGGTGGTCTCGAGATCGCCATGGCGTGCGACATTCGCATTGCGCGACAGGAAGCGGGAAAGATCGGGCTGCCTGAAGTCAATCTGGGCGTGCTGCCGGGTACGGGCGGCACACAGCGTCTGGCGCGGCTCGTCGGCAAGGCCAAGGCGATCGAGCTCATGGTGACGGGACGCACCTTTTCCTTCGAGGAAGCGCAGTCGCTGGGCATCGTGAACGAGGTGTATCCCAAGGACGAGTGGTGGGAGAACGTGATGCTGTACGCCCGCCAGTTCTGCCTGCCGAACAAGGCGGCCATGGCGGTGGGACACATCAAACGCGCCGTGCAATCCGGTGCCGAGGTGTCGTTCGAGTACGGGCTTGCCATGGAGCGGGAGCTGCAGAGCCTTCTCTTCAAGAGCGCCGATGCCAAGGAAGGCATCGGGGCCTACGTCGAGAAACGGCAGCCCACGTTCACGGGCCGCTGATCATGCCCGAGGCCGCCGCATGAGTGCAGCAGCGATCACGGATCGCTTCCCCACGCAGCTCGTGATTCAGGGCGAGCTGAGCGATGCCGCAGCCGGCGCGACGTTCACCGTCGTGAATCCCGCCACGGAGGAAGCAATCGCGCATGTCGCCGAGGGGGATGCCTCGGATGTGGATCGCGCGGTGCACTCCGCGCGCGCGACGTTCGAGAGTGATGCATGGCGCGGGCTGAGCGCACGGCGGCGTGGCGAGCTGCTCTACCGCCTGGGCGAGCTGTGCTCGGAGCACAAGGACGAGCTGGCGCGGCTGGAGACGCTGAACAACGGGAAGCCGGTGTTCGAGTCGCTCATCGATGTGAAGCTCACGGCGGAGACATTCCGCTATTACGGCGGCTGGGCGGACAAGATCCACGGGGAGACCATTCCGGTGGATGGGCCGTTCCTGAATTTCACGCTGCGCGAACCGCTCGGCGTGGTCGGCGCGATCGTGCCGTGGAACTTCCCGATGTCGCTCGCCGCGTGGAAGATCGGGCCCGCACTGGCG
>JBOHTE010000748.1:0-1083 GCA_050733555.1 Gemmatimonadaceae bacterium
GCCATGCTCAGTGGCAGCCAGGACGTGAGCAGCGCCTTCCTCAAGATCAACGCCGGCGGCGGCGGGACCGAGGCGTGCGACGGGGCCGCGATTCTCATGCGCATGTACACGCGCTGGGCGGAGCGGCGCGGGTTCGCCGTCGACGTGCTCGACCTGAGCGAGGGAGAGGAAGCAGGGATCAAGGGCGCGATGCTCGAGTTCAGGGGCCAGTATGCGTACGGATTCCTTCGCCCCGAAGCCGGTGTGCATCGACTCGTGCGCATCTCGCCGTTCGATTCGCAGGCACGGCGCCACACGAGTTTCGCTTCGGTGTTCGTCTACCCCGTAGTGGACAACGAGATCACCATCGACATTCGCGACGAGGACGTCAGACTGGATGTGTTCCGTGCCTCGGGCGCCGGCGGCCAGCACGTGAACAAGACCAGTTCCGCGGTGCGCCTCACGCACATTCCTTCGGGGATCGTGGTGAGCTGCCAGCAGGAGCGGTCGCAGTTCAAGAACAAGGCGACCGCCATGAAGATGCTGAAGAACGCACTCTACCAGCGCGAGGTGGAGGAGCGTGAGCGCAAGAAAGCGGCGATTGACGCCGCCAAGACGGACGTGTCGTTCGGCAACCAGATTCGCAGCTACGTCTTCCAGCCATATACCATGGTGAACGATCATCGCACCGAGTTGAAAATTCCCGACGTCCAGAAAGTCATGGATGGGGCGATCGATCCCTTCATCGAGGCGTATCTCCGGAAGTTCGGCGCGAGCGAGGCCGCCGCGTGAGCGCGGAGGATCTCAACTTCGTCCTGAAGGCACGACGCGAGAAACTCGAGCGCCTGCGGGAGCTGGGCGTCGAGCCGTTTGCGTATGGCTACGAGCGCACGCACAGCGCCGGCGATGCTGTCGCGCAGCTGGGCGAGGCGGCCGAAGCCGGTCCTGTTCGCGTAGCGGGTCGCCTGGTGGCCTGGCGCGGTCATGGCAAGACGGCGTTTGCGCATCTCGCCGATCAATCTGGACGGATTCAACTGTATCTGCGGCGCGATGAACTTGGCGACGAGCGATTTCTGGTGCTGGACCAGCTGGACATCGGCGACG
>JBOHTE010000749.1:0-8086 GCA_050733555.1 Gemmatimonadaceae bacterium
ACACCGTGGTGATCGGCGTGAGCGGCATCACCGCGGAAAAGGCGGGCGCGGCGCGCGAGGCGTACAACAGTGCGTCGCTCGCGGCGCGCGCCGTGTGGGAGCGGTGGCGCGAGGTCACGGGTCGTGACGACGAGTCGCTGGCGGCCGCCGCCACGAGTGCGCCCGATGCGCCGGATCGCATCCGCGCCATGCTCGGTGGCGGCCGGTCCGGAAGCGGCCCCACCACCGCAGACGCGAAGCTGCTCGACCGGTTCGACCAGTTCTACGAGGAGAGCGAGGTGATCATCCCGCGCGCGGCGGACGCGCTGCAGCGGGGCGACCTCGCCGCGTTCGCGGCGCTGGTAGAGCGGTCGCACGCCAACGTCGAAGTGCTGCTCCGCAATCAGGTGCCCGAGACCATGCTGCTCGTGCGCTCCGCGCGCGCGCTGGGCGCCGTGGCAGCGTCGGCCTTTGGTGCGGGGTTCGGCGGCAGCGTCTGGGCGCTCGTGCCCACCGCGAGCGCGGCGGAATTCGGCGAGCGCTGGCTCGGGAGCTACCGGCGCGCCTTCCCGTCGCGGGCGGCGAGCGCCACGGTGCTGACCACGCAGGCGGGGCCGGCGGCGCTGCGCGTCTGACTTGCTCACTCCACGCCGGAGATTCCATTGTATTCGTACGCCCCCCCCTCGATCAGGTACGCAAGCGTGCGCTCTATCAGCGCGAGGGCGTGGACAAATACTGGATCGTGGACGTTGATGCGCGCGTGGTACAGCGCTGGCGCCCGGGCGACGACCGCCCTGAAGTGCTCAGCGACCGCCTGGAGTGGTCGCCGCCTGGCGCGCGCGAAGCGCTGGTCGTGGATCTGTCGCGCTACTTCGCCGAGGTCGTGGCCGATCGCTAGATTCCGTGCACCTCGCACCGGGCACGGACAACCCATGAAGTCGTCTTCCGTCATTGCGCTCGCCGGCCTCGCGCTCGCCGCCTGCGCCACGCCGCATCCCACTGCACCCGCACCCGCTCCGGCGCCAGCGCCGGCAACTGTGGCCTCACCGGTGACGTCCGGCAGCATCCCGCGCTCGTCGCGTGCCAAGGCGCCGGCCGAGTGGCAGCTGCTCGATGAAGCCAGCGACAGCCTGCCGGGGCTGGGTGTGCTGCGCGCCGAGCGGGAACTGCTCTCCGCCATGCAGCCACGCCAGACGGTGCTCGTGGCCGTGATTGACGGCGGAGTGGATACGGCGCAGGTGGACCTCGTGCCACATCTCTGGCACAACCCGAAGGAGGTGCCCGGCAACGGGAAGGACGACGACCACAATGGCTACGTGGACGACACGTGGGGGTGGAACTTCATTGGCGGCAAGGATGGCAGGGACATCGATCACGAGACGCTGGAGGTCACGCGGATGTTCGCGCGCTGCAAGGGCATTGCGCCGCTGAGCGTGGGCGGGCTCGATCCGTCGGCCCAGTTGTGTGACACGGTCACCGCCGAGTATGAGAAGAAGCGCGCCGAGGACACACAGACGCTGGACAACATCAACGGGGCCGCGCGGGCACAGGATCGGGCGCTGCAGATTCTGCACGCGGCTATCCCCGATTCGCTCACGGTGGAGCGCGTGGAGAACTTCCATTCGACGGACACCCAGCAATTGCAGGCCCGCGCCATCTATCTGCAGCTCGCGGGATCGGGGCTCACGCCCGACGTCGTCGCGCAGGCGAAGAAGGAATACGAGTCACGCGTGCGATACGGCTACGACTCCACCTACAATCCGCGCGGCATCGTGGGTGACGACCCGGCGAATCTCACGCAGCGCGACTATGGCAACCGGGACGTAACGGGACCTGACGCGCTGCACGGCACGCACGTGTCCGGCATCATCGGCGCCACACCCGACGCCGCCGACAGCGTGCGCGGCATCGCGCAGTCGGTTCGCATCATGATGGTCCGCACGATTCCGGATGGCGACGAGCGCGACAAGGACGTGGCCAACGCCATTCGCTACGCGGTGGACAACGGCGCGCGCGTGATCAACATGAGCTTCGGCAAACCATACTCGCCGCAGAAGTCGGTCGTGGACGACGCGGTGAAGTACGCCGACGCGCACGGCGTGCTCATGATCCACGCGGCGGGCAACGACAGCAAGGACATTGACGGCGGCCGCAACTTCCCGACGGCCGTCTATCTGGATGGCGGCATGGCGAAGAACTGGATCGAGGTAGGCGCGACATCGTGGAAGGGAGGTCCCGCCCTGGTGGCGTCGTTCAGCAACTTCGGGAAGAAGCGCGTGGACGTCTTTGCGCCGGGCGAGGACATCCTGTCCACCATTCCCGGCAACAAATACGAGCGCGACAGCGGCACGAGCATGGCCGCGCCCATGGTGACCGGACTGGCCGCGCTGCTGCTCTCCTATTATCCGAACCTGAGCGCGGCTGACGTCAAGTGGATCATCCTCCACTCGGCGAGCCGCTACCCATCGCAGATGGTGACGAAGCCCGGCGCCGCGCCGGACTCCGCGCTCGTCCCGTTCGGCACGCTCTCGGCCACCGGTGGCATCGTGAATGCGTACGCGGCGCTCAAGATGGCGGGCAGCCAGCAGGCGGGGAAGCAGTGATGCGCGCCGATGCACAGGTGGCGCAATCACCGGGCGCCGCCGCGACGACGACTGCCGCCGTGAGCCCAGCGCCGTCCGACGCGCGCCGCGGATCGAGCATGACCGAGGAGATGGTGGGGTCGCGCATTCTGGTCATTGCGAGCGACATTCGCGCGCGCATCGCACGGGGCGAGCAGGTGTGCAACCTCACAGTGGGTGACTTCGCGCCCAGCCAGTTCCGCATCCCTGACATGCTCGCGCGCGGCATTGAGGAGGCGATCCGCAAGGGCGAGACAAACTATCCACCGGCGAACGGACTGCTCACCCTGCGCGAAAGCATCCGCACGTTCTACCGTACTCGCCTGGGTCTCGACTATCCCGTCGCGTCGGTGCTCGTGGCAAGCGGCGCGCGCCCCGGGATCTACGCGGCGTTCCGCACGGTGGTGGATGCCGGCGACCGGGTGGTATTCGGCGTGCCCTGCTGGAGCGTGGACAACTACTGTCAGCTCGTGAACGCGGAACGAGTGGCGGTGGAATGCGACCCGGCCACCGGGTTCCTGCCCACGCCGGACGCGCTCGCGCCGCTGTTGCGCGGCGCGCGGCTGCTGGCGCTCAATTCGCCGCTCAATCCCGCCGGCACCGCCTTCGATGCGGACACCCTGGGCGCCATCTGCGACCTGGTGCTCGAGGAAAATGCGCGACGCGTGCGCGCAGGCCACGGCGAGCGGCCGCTCTACCTGCTCTACGACCAGGTGTACTGGCTGCTCACGTTCGGCGGCACCACGCACGTGAATCCGGTGTCACTGCGACCGGAGATGGCGCCCTTCACCTTCCTGGCGGATGCGATGTCCAAGCCGTTCGCGTCCACCGGGCTGCGCGTGGGATGGCTGGTGGGACCCGAGGACATCGTCGCGCTCGCATCCGACTTCCTGGGCCACGTGGGCGCCTGGGCACCGCGCGCGGAGCAGGTGGCCACCGCCAATTTTCTGAATTCGACGGAGAGTGTGGACACGTACATCGCGGAGATGCGCAAGGGCGTGCAGAGCCGCCTGATCGCGCTTGAGCGGCACTTCGCCGCCATGCGCGCGAGCGGCCTGCCCGTGGAGACGACGCCGGCGCGCGGCGCGATCTATCTGAGTGCACGCGTCGGACTGAGCGGGCGCCGCACCCCCGATGACGTGCTGCTTCGCACCGACGAAGACGTCCGAAGCTATTTGCTGCGCGCGGCGGGATTCGCGGTGGTGCCGTTTCAGGCGTTCGGGGTGACGCACGACTCGGAGTGGTTCCGGCTCTCGGTGGGGGCCGTGTCAGTGGCGGAGATCGAGGCGGCGATGCCGCGGGTGCGCGCGGCGATCGAGGCGACGAGCGCGGCCTGAGGAGTCGTCGCATGTCAGCCGAATCCGCAGACATGACTGACACCGATCGTGCGGTCCTCGCGCGATATCTGGACCTCGTCCGGAGCGTGTCGAAATCGGGGCGGCTGATGCGAGCGCTGGCGCTCTCCGCGCTCGCGCGAGAGATGGCCTGGTGTGGTGCGAGACGCCACTCGGGCCACCTCGGAAAAGACGCCGTCACGGAGCGCTTCCTGCAGCAACTGTATGGGCCGGACGATGGCCACGAGATGGCCGCATCGCTGCGGAACGCCGAGCCGTGAGCGACGCCGGCGGCGCAAGCGACCTGCTCGCTGTCATTGATGCAGTCATCAAAGTGCTCGAGCGTGAGGGCATCCCCTATTTCGTGACAGGCTCCTTTGCGAGCAGCATGCACGGCGAGTTCCGCGCAACGAACGACCTGGACATTGTTGCAACGCTCGACCCACCGCATCTGATCTCGGCGTTACGTGCGCTGTCACACGACTTTATCGTCGACGTTGACCAGGCGCGGACGGCAATCGAGTCGGGCTCCAGTTTCAATCTCATCCACCGGGTTGCTTACATGAAGGTGGACATATTTCCCAGCGTATCCGAGTTCGATGCCGAAGAAACACGCCGAGCGGAAACCGTCGCTGTGCCTGGGATCGCCGGATCGTTTCGCGTTGCGACCAGGGAGGACGTGCTGCTCGCCAAGCTCCGGTGGTACCGACTCGGCGGTGAGACGTCGGAAGTTCAGCGGCGAGACATCCAACGCCTGATCGAGCTGAATACGGGAGCGTTCGACGACGAGTACCTCCGGCGTTGGGCACGACAGCTCGGCGTGAGTGACCTGCTGGAGCGCTTCCGCGGATATCCGTAAACAGCGCCTCAGCCGTTTTCGTTCACCGCCCTCCGCGCTGCCGCTCCGATGAACTACGTCATCTGACCCCTCCCCGTACGTAACACGACCGATCCCCGCGTGACCGCCGGCCCCGCACCTTGAAGCCACTTCAAGGAGGGAGCCATGACGACCGTCAACGCGTACCACCAGACGCTGCACATCGCCTTCGCGAAGGCCACCACCGACCGGGCCGCCGGTACGATCGCGGCCAGCCAGGCCGCCGCGCAGGCGCTGGGCACGACGCCCGAATGCGTGACGCTGTGCCACGTGAACGGCATGCCCCCCGCCGTGGCGATCGCCGGCGCCGTTCCGCAACGCGACACGACCCTCGCGCTCTCGCTGTCACATCGCGACCAGCGCGCCGTGGCCGTCGCCACGCGATCGGACACCCTGCGGGTTGGCGTGGACCTGGAGCGCGCGGACGGCCTGTCCACTGAATACGCGCGCTACTTCCTCACGCGCGCCGAGTTCCAGTCGCGCGGCACGCTGACGCTCAATCAGCTCTGGGTACTCAAGGAAGCGGCCTGGAAGGCGCTGGAATGCGAAGCCAGCACGCCATACACGGCGCTCGAGCTCGGCTTCGGCATGCATGGCGAGCTGCATGAGATCCGGTTGCGGCAGCAGTGCATGCCGGTGCGCGCGCTGGTCTTCAGCCCATGGCGCCGCATGGTGTGCGCCGTGGTCTTCGTGCCGGACGTGTCATGAGCGGCACGACCGGCACGTCCTGCGCGCCCGGCATCACGGGTGTGGCCTACGCCTTTCCCGCCCTGTCGCACTCCGTGCGTGAGCTGGGTGAGCTGGGACTGCTGCGGAGCCCGAGCGACACGCTCGAATCGTTCGGCTTCGGCCACGTGCACGTGGCCACGTCGGAATCACCGTACGACCTCGCGCTGTGCGCGGCGCGCCGGCTCATGCAGGAGCACGATATTCCGCCCGGGAGCGTGGACCTGCTGATCTACGGCGGCCTGTCGGGGCGTGCGGCCTTCGACGTCGCGAGCACGCCGCCCCAGGCACCGATGCCCATGTCGCGCTACAGCTATCCCGCCACGCGGCTGCAGTTCGACCTGGGGCTCGCCAACGCCATGGTGTGGGCGCTCGATCAGCAAGCCTGCACCACGCTCTTTGCCGCCGTGCGCGTCGCGCGTGCCATGTGCACCACCGAGGGCATGACGCGCGTGCTGTGCGTGTGTTCGGAGTTCACCGCGGCGGACGGCTCCCGCGAAGCGATCTTCAACTGCGTATCCGATGCGGCGTGCGCGGTGCTCGTGGATGGCGACGCCGCGCGCAACCGGCTGCGCGGCGCGGCGCACATCACCAAGGGCTACTACTGGGACGCCGACGCGCTGCGCGACGAGATCATCGCGTCGTACTTCCCCACCGCGCGCCACGCCGTGCACTGCGCGCTGCACAACGCCGGCTGGCTTCCCGAAGACGTGACCTGGGTGATTCCGCACAACGTGAGTCTCCGGAGCTGGCAGATCCTGCTCGGACTCCTGGGTCTGCCCAATGCGCGGCTCTGGTCGCGCAACATCGCGCGCGACGGCCATACGCTCGCGGGCGACAACTTCATCAACCTGTGCGACGCGATGCGCGAAGGCGCCATCCAGCCGGGCGACCGGCTGCTCCTCTTCTCCTACGGATACGGCGCGCACTGGACGGCGCTCGCCCTGGAGGCATGACATGCACCAGCATGGTCCGACGGTCTTTGTCACTGGTGGCACCGGTCTCATTGGCCGCGCCGTGATCGCGCGGCTCCTGCGGCACGACCCCCACGTGCAGGTGGCGGCGCTGGTGCGCCGGCCGGCACGCTGGCACTCGCTCGCCGCCACGCTGGGCGCGCTTGCCGCACGCGTGGTGCCCATTCGCGGCGACATCACGTGCGACGGTCTCGCGCTCGGCGCAGGGGCACAGCACTGGCTGCGTCGTCGCGCACGCACGGTGATCCATCTCGCCGCGGACACGACGTTCACGCGCACGGCGGAACAGTCGCGCGCCGTCAACATCGCTGGGACGCGGCACGTGATCGAGACAGCGAATACGTGGCCGGGCGTCGAACACCTGGTGCACGTGAGCACGGCGTTCGTGGCCGGCGAGCTGAACGGGCTCGTCGCCGAGCGGGACAACGGTGCCGGCGCCGGCTTCGTGAATCCCTACGAGTGGTCCAAGTACGAAGCCGAACGCCTTGTGCGCGACAGTGCAGTGCCCTGGGTCATCCTGCGGCCGAGCACCGTGGCGTGCGACAGCAGGGCCGGCGGCGTGACGCAATTCAATGCGCTGCACTTCGCGCTGCGCCTGTGCTATCAGGGACTCGCCGCGCTCATGCCCGGCGCCGAGGACACGCCCATGGATACGGTCACCACCCGCTACGTGGCTCGTGCCATTGCGGCCGTGGCGCTGCGCGACGATCTCGCCGGCCAGACGCTGCACCTGTGCGCCGGCGCGCGCGCGCTCCCACTCGGCGAGCTGCTCGACAGCACGTTTCACATTTGGGCCGCGGACGAGTCGTGGAGGCGGCGCGGTCACGTCCGCCCCGCGCTCAGCGATCTGGAGACCTACCGCCTCTTCGCGAGCACGGTGGACGAGCTCGGCGACCCCGTGCTGACGCGGGTCACGCACGCGCTTGCGCACTTCATCCCGCAGCTCGCGTTTCCCAAGCGGTTCGACACATCGCGCGCCGATGAGGCGCTGGGCTTTTGCGCGCCCGCCGTCGCGGAGTACTGGCCGCGCATGGTGGCGCACCTGGTGTCCCGGGGATGGGATCACCCCTGCAGGCTCGTCGCATGACCGCCCAGGGATCACGGAACCGTCTCGAAGCGGAGCTCGTCGCCTGGCTCAATCTGCGGCTGGCGCCACCCGGCGTGCACATCACGCGCGACACGGCGCTCTTTGAAGGCGGGCTCATCAACTCGATCCGGATCCTGGAGCTCATCGCGTGGACGGAGCGCGCCATCGCACGCCGCATCGAAGACGTGGATATCCAGATGAACAACTTCCGCACGCCTGCCCGCATCGCGGACGTGTTTGGCACGGGAGACGATCATGCCGGCGCATGACGCGGTCGTCGCGGACCTGGAACGACGCGGGGAGCTCTGGCACCCCGTGCCGGGGCTGGTCGCGCTGCGCGGCAACGTGCTCGCGCTCCATGCGCAGTTGGAGCGGGCCCTTGGGGACCTGGCCGCATCACTGTCGCTGGAGGAGTGGCGCGTTCCTCCGGCACTCGCGCTGCCCTCACTCGGCCGCGCCGATTACTTCGCGTCGTTCCCGCACTGGCT
>JBOHTE010000750.1:0-1295 GCA_050733555.1 Gemmatimonadaceae bacterium
GGCTCGTGCCGGGCCGCGCGGGTGACGAGCGCGGCGATGATCCCGACTCCAATGAACACCAGGTAGTGAAAGATGGTGTAGACGAGGATATCGATTCCACGGCTCTGCGACACGCCAGGGCCGAGCACCGAGAACAGCGCGTGTCCCAGAGTTGCCGGCGTGAGAAAAATGTGACCGGAAATCACGTCGACCACGAAGAACCACGCGGCGAGACAGGTCGCACCAATCACGCCGGTAATGACTCCCTCGCGCAGCACCGGATGCGGGGCATGAAACAGCGAGTCCCACGCCTGGCGGAATTCCGCGGGATTGCGCTGCCAGATGAGCACGAGCAGCACGATGCACACGATCACCGGCAGCCACGCGCCTGATTCGTGGCTCATGATCTGCGTGGCGGTGGCGGGCAGCATGAGAATCGCGAGCGACACGGCGCCGAGCGTGGCCACGCGCGGAATGAGCAGCGCGATCGCACCGCACACCTCGACGATGCCGACCGTGATCTTGATCCACGCGGGGAATCCGTTCATCGACGCCGCCTGGAACACCCAGGTATTTGCCCCGAACAGCTTTGGAATTCCTGTCGACAGGAAGAGCAGGGCGAGCAGGACGCTCAGCACCCACACCAGGACAGTATTCGACCCGCGCGCGTTCTCCATGATGTCCCTCCTCTGGCCCGTACCCGGCGCGGCACCGAGCCGGACCGGGTGATGGCGTGCCGGCTGCGTTCGGTCTCCTCTTACTATATCCCGCGTCTGCCGTTGCGCGTCAAGCGTTCGCGGGAACGCCCGCTCAGCTCTCCTGGGCGAGTACTCGCGACACCTCGGCGTGCGCAAGGACCACACCGGGATCGCGTTGTAGCGCCTCGTAGTAGTTCGCCGCGAAGCCGTTGCCTTCCTCCGCCGGCGTCAGGAGCGCGCGTGCCTCGGCCTGCAGTCCCTTCGCGTCGGCCTCGGTCGCGGGTTCGTCCGCATCGAGCAATTCGTCTATCTGCACGACCAGTGCCGAAATCGGCCGCAGCCACACGAACCAGGGGTCATGCAGCACGAGCTGGAGCAGCGCGCCGCTGTTGGCAATGCGTCCCTGCACGCGCTCGTAGGTCAGGCGCTCGGAATCCACGAGCGCCTTGTGGAGCTTGAGGAGGGAGCGACGCAGGGCTCGCAGCGTGGCGAGTGCCTCGTCGCCGGGCGTGGGCGCGGCGGTCATGCTGGAAATCTAGCGGAACAAAAGGGAACAAAAGGGTCAGACACCATTGATCGGCGGGAATTCGATGGGATCAAAAGCGATCGCTTTTGATC
>JBOHTE010000751.1:0-2051 GCA_050733555.1 Gemmatimonadaceae bacterium
TCACTCAACCGGCGCGTACTGGAAATCGATCGGGGCCTGTACGGTGAGCACCACCCCAACGTCGCGAATGACCTCATCAATCTGGGCGCGATCCAGTTCGAGTTCGGACATTTCGCCGAGGCGGAACGATTCTACCGCGAGGCGACGAGCATCATTTCGGGTTTCTACGGGCCGAATCACCAGGAGACGGCGTCCGCGCTCACGATGCTGGGCAGGGCGCTGCTGTCCGAGGGGCGCGACGCCGAGGCCGATTCGCTGCTCGTGCGTGCGCTGGCGATACAGGAGCGGGTGTACGGACCCGTGCACCCGCGGGTGGCGTCAACGCTGAACGAGCTGGGGAAGATCGCCGAGCATCGGGGCAGGCTGGGCGAGGCGGAAGCGGACTTCACTCGCATGGCGGACATCTACCGGAGCGTGTATCACGACAGGCACTACCTGATCGGGATTGCGCTCTCGAACCTGGCGGGCGTATATCAGAAACGCGGTGAGCTGGCGCGCGCGGAGGGCGTGTTCCGCGATGTGATCCGCCGCTACGGGGAGGTGCTGGAGCCGGACCACCAACTCCTCGGGATCGCGCGGGTGCGCCTGGGACATGTTCTCCTGACGGAGCGACGCGTTGCGGAAGCCGAGCATGAGACGCAGGCCGGCTACGATATCCTCGTCAGGAAGTCACCGCCGCCGGTGACCTGGCTCGACAACGCGCGCCAGGACCTGGCGCAGGAGAAGTCAGGCAGGGGCAGCCCATAGGGCAGCCCATGGGGCAGCTGATGGGGCTGCCCCTGCCGGGGTCACAGGCCGACGCGGCGCACCAGGTCCAGGAACCTCGCGTCTGTGCGCACCGGATCGAAGATCGGGTTCACGTTCAGATACGGGAGCCAGCCGCGCCGCTCGTCGAAGGCGCGTTGCATCCAGGAGAACGCGCGGTCCCAATCCTCGAGGCCGAGATGGACGGTGGCAAACGCCACGGGAGACACGTAGCCGTCGCGCGCGCGCGCGTCCAGGCCTCGCAACACATCCTCGGCTTCCAGGCGACGGCCGACTCGTCCGAGCACGTAACCCATGGCCGCCGCGCCGTAGGCGCCCGATGCCGGTAGTGCCTGTCCATCGCGCATCACCTGCTCGGCCTCGTCCATCTTCCCCTGCGAGGCCAGCGCCAGCCCCAGTACCCGGTACGTCTCCGCCGCCGCCGGATTCATTTCGATCGCCCGGCGGAGGTGGTACTGCGACTGCTCGTAGCGACGCGCATAGTAGTAGGTCCATCCCAGACTCCGGCGGATGGACACCGATGCCGGATCGAGCTCGAGCGCCGTATGGCCCTCCACGAGGGCGTCGTCCGTTCTGCCCAGCGCCGCGAGGAGGAAGGAGTACCACTGGTGCGCCGTGGCGTAGCGAGGATCGAGCTCGATGGCGCGTTGCAGTTCGCGCGACGCCGCATCCCAGTTCCAGTCGTAGATGAACAGGCTCCAGCCGAGCGAGGTGTGCGCTTCGGCCACGCTGTCGTCCAGCTCGATCGCCTTTCGCGCGTAGAGCTTGGCGCGCTCGAAGCCATCCGCCACGGGCACGCTGCGGTAGTCGAGCAGCATGGAATAGGAGTCGGCCAGGCCGGCGTATGCCCGCGCGTATCCCGGCTCTTCGGCTATGGCCTGCTCGAAGTAGCCAATGGCGGCCTGCACGCTTTCCCGGGTGCGCTGGTTCCACTCGTAGCGCCCTTTGAGGTAGAGACCGTAGGCCTTGAGATTCTCTTCGTGCTTGCGCGGCGGCGGCTCCCACAGCTCGGCAAACCCGCTGTCGCGCAGCGTCCCGACGATGGTATGCGCCAGCTCGTCCTGAACCGCGAACACGTCCTCGAGGCGCCGGTCGAAGCGCTGCGACCAGAGCAACTGGCCGTCGTCCGTGGATGAAAGCTGCGCGGTGATGCGAAGCTGATCGCCCGAACGGCGCACCGTGCCCTCGAGTACCGTGGAGACGCCGAGGAGTGCGCCGATGGCGCGCACGTCGAGCGGCTTGCCCTTGAGTGCGAATACGGACGTCCGCGACGCCACGCGGAATCC
>JBOHTE010000752.1:0-4252 GCA_050733555.1 Gemmatimonadaceae bacterium
ATGGCGTACGAGCTGCTCGCCGGTCGTCCGCCATTCATGGGCAGGACGCCGCAAAGGCTGCTCGCCGCGCAGATGGGAGAGACCCCCCAGCCGATTCTCGAGCTGCGGCCGGATACACCGGTCGAGCTGGCCGGGGTCGTGATGCGCTGCCTCGCCAAGGATGCCGACGATCGCCCGCAGAGCGCAGCGGATGTGGTGCGCGTGCTCGACACGGTGACCAGCGGCCGCGGACACGCCGCCATGCCGCCGATTCTGCTCGGCGGCAAACGCGCACTCGGCCGGGCGCTGGCCATCTACGCGGTCACCTTCGTCGTCGTCGCGCTGCTGGCCAAGTCGGCGATTCTCGTGATCGGGCTCCCCGACTGGGTATTCCCGGGCGCGCTCATCGTGATGGCCTTCGGGCTGCCGGTGATCCTGTTCACCGGATACGTGCAGCACGCGGCACGGCGCATGATCACGATGACGCCGACATTCACGCCCGGTGGCTCCTCGACCGGGCGCGGCACCATGGCGACGATCGCCATGAAGGCGAGCCCGCACATGAGCTGGCGACGCACGGCCATCGGCGGTGCGTACGCGCTCGCCGCATTCGTGCTGCTCATTGGCGCGTTCATGACGATGCGCGCATTCGGCATTGGCCCGTTCGGGTCGCTGCTCGCCTCCGGCAAGCTCGACGCGCACCAGCCGCTGCTCGTCGCGGACTTCGCGGCCAAGGGCGGCGCCGACAGCGCGCTCGGTGGCGCGATCGCCGAGGCGGTGCGCACCGACCTCAGCGAATCGAACGCGGTGACCGTGCTGCCAGCCAGTGCGATCCGCGATGCGCTGCAGCGGATGCAGATGGCGCCAGACACCAAGGTTGACGCGAAGCTCGCGCTCCAGATCGCTCCACGCGCCGGCGCCAAGGCCGTCATCACCGGAGACCTCACGCCGCTAGGCGCCGGCTTCCTCGTGACCGCACGCATCGTCGCCGCGGCTACGGGCAACGAGCTCGCGTCCTTCCAGGGCACCGCGAACAGTCCGGCCGAGTTGATCCCGACCGTCGGCAAGCTGAGCAAGCAACTGCGCGCCAAGATAGGCGAGTCGCTCCGCTCGGTACAGAATTCGCCACCACTTGCCGACGTGACCACTGCGTCGCTCGAGGCGCTCAAGCTGTACAGCGAGGGAGCGCGCGCGAGCGACACTGGCGACTACCCCAGGGCCGTTGCCCTGCTCAAGCAGTCGCTCGTGCAGGACAGCGAGTTCGCCATGGGCTGGCGCAAACTGGCCGTGGCGTACAACAATGCGGGCATGTCGCCGGATCTCATCGATTCGGCGCTGTCCAGAGCCTATCGCTTCCGTGACCACCTGACGGATCGCGAGAAGTACACGATGACCGGGTCGTACTTCGACATGGGTCCGCGCCCCGACCGCGCGAAGTCCATTCAGGCCTATCAGACGGCCGCCAACCTCGGCGACCTGACCGTCGCGGCCGGCAACCTGTCGAACCAGCTTCGCGCCGTGCACCAGTACGCGGCGGCGGAGTCTCTCGCGCGTGTGATCATCGCGCACGGTCCCGCCGTCTCTCCACTCACATACCAGCAACTTGCCCTCGCCTTGATCGACCAGGGCAATTGGCGCACGGCCGATTCGGCGGCGCTGGCCGGCAATGCGCGCTTCGGCGTCAACTTCCAGGACGACATCGCTCACGCCATGGCGCTGAACGCGGGCGGCATGGTGGACTCCGCTCGTGCCGTTGCGGCGCGCTGGACGACGTCCCAGGACCTCGTCGCCAGGTCCGGCGGATTTGGATTCCTCGCATCCCTTGACGAACTGCACGGCCAACTCGATGCCTGGCGCCGCGATTACTTCGCATCGATGGCGGCCAACCGCCAGGCCGACGGGTTCTCACCTCCGCTCATTGATTCGGCCCAGGTGGCGTTCATGGATGCGTGGTTCCGCGGACAGCCGGAACGGGCGGTACACACCCTCGATGCGGCGTTGGCGGCAACTCCGATTGCAACGCTCCCTGTGCCGGCGCGGCCTTATGGCGTGGTGGCATCGGTCTATGCGCTCGCGAATCGCCCCGACAAGGCGCGCGCGGTGCTGACGTCAATGGATGCGGAAGTCCGGGACTCGCTGCTCCGGCGCCCTCTGGAGCAGGGAGCGCACCAGGCCAGGGGGCTCATCGCGCTCGCCGAGAATCATCCGCAGGACGCGCTGCGGGAGTTTCGGACAGCGGATACACTGTCCGACGCCCCGCAGTGGCTGGCCGAGTGCGACGGGTGCGGCGCGTTCTATGTCGGGATGGCATTCGACCGCGCCCAGATGCCCGACTCCGCGATTGCGGCGTTCCGGCGTTTCGAGGCGATGCACTCCTGGCTCGGGTACGTCAACCGGGCCGATCTGCTCGCGTACACGTATCGTCGCCTCGGCGAGTTGTACGAGCAGACGAACAATCCGGGCGAAGCGGCGGCGTATTACTCCAGGTTCGTGGACCTCTGGAAGAACGCCGACTCCGACCTCCAGCCGCAGGTGACGAACGTGAAGCAACGACTCACCCACCTCGGTGACACCGAAAAGCACAAACCCTCCTGACGAGAAGCACAAATCCTCCTGACATGATCAGCTACTACACCCTCGGCAAGAGGAAACAGCTCAACCAGATCGTCATTGCGGGCACGCACGACGCCGGCATCACCGGCGGCGGCAGCGGCGTGCAGACGCAGTCGCTGAACATCGGCGAACAGGCTATGGCCGGCGTCCGCTTCTTCGACGTGCGCGTCGCCGCCGCCGTGACCAGCCAGACGCACGCCTCGGGGCGGCCGGTCGCCGAACTGCGCGCCTTCCATGCGGACGACAAGGTGGTCATGAAGCTGGAGCGCAAGGTGGTCCTCAAGGGCGGCGCGACCCCGGTGAACATCACGCAGTCCAAGCTGGCGGGAGGCGCCTTCGGCCTGGCGTTGACCTCCATGCTGCAGCAGGCCAGGAACTTCGTGCATTCCAGCGCCGGCGGGAGCGAGTTCCTGGTGCTCAAGTTCGACAAATGCACCAACTGGGCGCTCATCGCCGATGCCTGCAAGCAGACGCTCGGCCTGAGTCTCTACAAGGGCGGCGGGAACCTGAACGTCAAGACGCTCGAGGATCTGAAGGGCAAGGTGATCGTGTTGTTCTCGCCCAGTGGCCTGCGGGAGCGACCCGCGCCGGACGGCATTCTGGGTTTCAAGAACCTGTCGGCCCAGGGCACGTCGTACGATCCAGCGTATCAGGGCCTGCAGTACTACGGAAAAGGCGGGACCTCGCCCTTCAACCCGATCGACAAGCTCAAGCAGAACATCAAGAAGCAATCGAAGCTCATGCAGGGCGCGGGAGCGCTGGGGAATCCGGAAGTGATCGGCATGATGTACAGGACGACCACGGGCCTCGTCGAGAGTATCCGGAAGCGTGACGACGGCATGTGGGATGCGCCGAACCTCGCGAAGATGAAGTCACTGTGGGGACAGGGGCTCGGCAACTTCGTCAACTCGCGCGTATCGCTGCCGTCGCGCAACCCGCTGGCGAGCGCGCAGCAACGCCGCAGCTTCTTCCCCAACATCGTGATGATCGACTTCGCCGACAATGCGAAGTGCCAGCAGATTCGCGATCTGAACGACGTGACGGCGCAGCACCTGACGGCGGTCGCGTAACGCGGGATATCGTCGGCCGGTGACGGAGGCCGGACCCCGCGACGCAATAGGTCAGGACGTGCAATCCCGGAATCCGTTCAAAGTCGCGCGCGTTGCGTGTCACGAGCTGCGCATACATCGGCGGGAACCGGAAGTCGGGTGTGACGACGTCCAGCGCCGAGCATGGGAACCAGCTCGTGCTGTCGACGCCGTGACGGTGCGTTTCAAGGGCGGCAGGGTCGATACTGAGTCGATCGACTCTGAGCCGCTTTTCCCTTCGATGCTTGCGGCTGGGCGCACTTCCTCCTGGTGACTGGAAACGATCGGACCGCGGATTGCGTACGGCCAGCGGGCTCCCGTTCATAGAGGTCAAATGAGAACCCCAATCGCCATCGATGTTGTCGAGCAGGGTCGCCGCGCCCGAACATGGCTCGGCCTCGTGCTCCTCGGCATTGGCTTTCTTGGGCATCTCCTGGCCGCACGAGCAATCGGCGGCAGCTATATCGCCTACCGGGACCACCTGATCGGCTTCCTTGTCATCCTCCTCGTGTCGGGCGCTCTCATTGTGGCGGCAGGCCGGTGGCTCTGGAAAGGCCGCCTCGACACTACCC
>JBOHTE010000753.1:0-2283 GCA_050733555.1 Gemmatimonadaceae bacterium
CAGACAGGGGCTGCCCCTGTCTGGTGCTGTCTGGCGCGCGTTCACGGCCGCTCCGTGCCTTCGCTGAGAATCGACAAATACCGGTCGTAGGCAAATATCCGATCGCGACGTTTCCCGGTGACTTCGCGTGCAATGCCAAGCGATACGAGCCCATCCATTGCTGCGCCCGCTGTGGGCGGCGTCAACCCGGTTTGCCTGCCCACGTCGGGCAGTGATGTCAACGGCTTCGCCTTCATCGCCTCGTGCACGCGAAGCATCGAGCCCGTCCGCCGTCCTCCGGTCTGGATTTTCGTCCGATCATCGGCGAACGTCGTGGTCAGTCGCTGTGCAGTGGAAACCGCGCCATCTGCCGTCTGCCGCACTCCCTCGAGAAAGAACGTGATCCATCCTTCCCAGTCGCCGCGGCTCCGGGTCTCGCCGAGCAGGCGATAGTACGTGTCGCGGTGCTGTTTGAGGTAGAGGCTGAGATACAGCAATGGCTCGTGCAGCATCCCCCCATGACAGAGCAACAGCGTGATCAGCAGTCGCCCGACACGGCCATTGCCGTCCAGGAAGGGATGGATGGTTTCGAACTGGACATGGGCTAATCCTGCGCGCACCAGCAACGGCAGTCCATCGCCCATGTCATGGAGGAAGCGCTCCAGTGCGGTCATGCACTCACCGACAACGGCAGGTGGCGGTGGTACGAACGCGGCATTCCCCGGGCGACTGCCGCCGATCCAGTTCTGCGAGCGGCGGAATTCGCCGGGCTCCTTGTCGCTTCCGCGTCCCCGGGACAGGAGCGTGCCGTGAATCTCCCGGATCAGTCGATTTGAGAGAGGAAATCCGGCGCGCAGACGTTGCAGCCCGTGGTCGAGCGCCAGGACGTAGTTCGACACCTCGACCACGTCCTCGAGCGGAACGCCGGGCGTCTCATTGAGCTCAAAGAGGAGCAGGTCTGACAGTGATGACTGCGTCCCCTCAATGAGCGAGGAGAGCACCGCCTCCTTGCGGATATACGCGTAGAGAAGGAGTGCCGTGTTCGGCAGGATAGTGGAGAGCGCATCGAGGCGCCCGAGCGACAGCGTTGCCTGCTCGAGGAGTTGCTGCAGCGATCCGGTAAAAGCCAGCGGCGGCTTAGGCGGCAGCGCGGCCGGGATGAATGCCTGGACGGACTCACCGCCTGACCTGGTGACTGTGAAACGGCCGGTCGATCCGCGTTGCATGCACGCCCGGGAGAATGGGAAATATCCTTGAATAGCCGATTGTGCTATTCAACTGTAGCACCTAACATTTAATAGCGCCACGAGTGACCTCGACAGGGGCAGCCCCTGGGGCAGCCCCTGGGGCTGCCCCTGTCCGCTCCCCTTCCAGCCCAGATGGGTGGCCGCGTCTGCCGAGGGCGTCCTGCAGTTTCCCGTAACATCGGCCGCGCCCCTTGCGCTTTGGGCTCGCGTGCGGCAACCTGTGTCAAGCTTAACTATCTAGTTAAATATGCCAGTTAAACTCTCCGCTCAACGCCACGCCGCACTACACCCCGCGCCCCCCGCGCGCGCTGTCCGCGACCGCGATACCGAAGCCCGTATCCTCGACGCCGCCCACGCCGTCTTCCTCACCCACGGCACCGCCGGCGCCCGCATGCAGGAAATCGCCCGACAGGCCGGCGTCAACCAGGCGCTGCTCCACTACTACTTCCGCTCCAAAAAAAAGCTCGCCGAAGCCGTCTTCACACGCGTCGTCCGCGCCATCATCCCGCCCGTCATCGAAGTCATGGGGTCCGACGCGCCGCTCGAGGACAAACTCCGCCGCGCCGTCCACCTCTACCTCGACAACCTCGCGCGCAGCCCCGCCTTCCCCGGCTATTTCCTCGCGGAGCTCAACATGCAGCCCGAACGCGCCGGCCAGCTCGTCGAATCCATGACCGGCGTCGACCAGCACGCCCTCCGCTCGCACCTCCGCGCCACGCTCCACCGCCAGATCCGCGAACGCGTCCGCGCGGGCACCATGCGCGCCATTTCACCCGAGGAATTCATCATCAACCTCACGGCGCTCTGCATCTTCCCCTTCGCCGCGCGCCCCATGTACGCGGCGCTGCTCGGCATGTCCGACGCCGACTTCCGCCGCCTCATCAAGCGCCGCCGTGAAGAGCTCCCCGATTTCATCCTCCGCGCGCTCCGCCCATGAGAACCCCCAACGAACAGGGCGCCGCCGGACTCGCGCCGACGCTGCGCGCGCTCGCCGCGCTGCTGCTCATTTCGGGCGCGGCGTCCGGCACGCTGCCCCGCCCCGCGCGCGCCCAATTAC
>JBOHTE010000754.1:0-1291 GCA_050733555.1 Gemmatimonadaceae bacterium
GTTCGTCACGTTCACATTCGTCACGTTGATGTTGGTCACGTGCACGTTGGTGATGTTCACGTTGCGTGCGTAGCGTTGACTCACGCGATACGACGGGAAGTAGACCTCGCCGGGCGCCAGCGGAATCCAGCCGACGGCGTTGCCGATGCCAACCGATACCTGCCATCCCGGACCGCCGACGAAGGCTACGAGCGCGGGCGCATACACCGGGCGTGCCACGATGGTGCCGGGCACCCACACCCAGGAACCACTCCAGTTTGCCCAGCGCCCATAGTGGAACGGCGCGAAGCCCCACGGCGCATCGTCGACCCACGTCCACCCCCACGGCCGCACGTACACCCAGTGGCCATAGCGGTACGGCGCCCATCCCGGCGCGACGCGCCGTGGCCTCCACACCCTGCCGTACGTCGGCACGACTTGCCACGTCCCGTACGCATCGAGGTCATCGTATCCGGTCATCTCGCGCGACACGTACTGCGCCGACACGGCGTTGTCCTGCTGCTGGTCGCGCGCGAGCGCCCACTCGTCAAACCCGTCGTAGCCTGGCGCACCGTGCATGTCGTACGCGCCCGAGCTCGCGCTGTTGATCACGACGCTGTTGCCGGCGGGAATCGGAAAGGTCGATCCACCCGCACTCATCTGCGCCTCTCCATGGCGCACTGTCACCGTGGTGAGCTGACCATCGGGAGAGACGTCCACGCGCAGATCACCGGGCCGCACCATGGACACGGCACCGGCAGGCGTGTCGAACTCGGCGACCTCATTGTCAGCCAGCTCGCGCACGCGCGCGCTCAGCGTGCCCTGCGTGATGCTCAACTGCGTATTCTGGTAGTCGAGTGCGGTGGTCTGGAGCGCGGTCTCCGCTCCGAGCTGCACGGTCGTGGAACCGACCTGCAGCTCCGCGCGTGCTCCCGTATCGGTCCACAGATAATTGTCTGTCGTGATGGGATAGTTGAGAGCCGCCTGGGACCAGTCACTGGTCGCGTCCGGGCGGAGTGAGACGGAGCCCTGGATGTAGCTGACGCGCGCGACACGCGCCGGCGGGTCGACTTCACCCTGTGCGGCGAGAGCAAGCGGCAGCGCGAGTGCGCAGAGCACGAGACGAGCGGGTCGCATGAGATCATCTCCAGAAAACCGGTAGCCTGCAACGGCCTTGTTCCACTGCTACCCACGTCTTCAGGCAACGAACATTCCGCACGGCCGCGCTCGGCCGCCGGGCTGGCGTGCCGAGGCATCTCTCTGCCAGGCAACAAGTTGTCGAGTGTCTGCAAATCGACACGCCGTCTGATGC
>JBOHTE010000755.1:0-1596 GCA_050733555.1 Gemmatimonadaceae bacterium
AATCAATCCACCCTGACCCCATCTATCCCATCACTCCACCCGCAGCGCAACCGTCGGATCGAGTGATGCAGCACGTCGCGCCGGGAGCCAGCATGCGAGTCCCGCGATCAGCAGGAAGAGCAGCACCATCGTGGCGAACGTCACCGGGTCAGCGGGGTGCACACCCACCAGCATGCTGGCGATCACGCGCGTAAGCACCAGCGCTCCCGCCACGCCGATCACCAGCCCCACGGCGCTCAGCGTGAGGCCCTGCCCGATCACGAGCCGGAAGATGCGTTCGCTCGACGCGCCGAAGGCCATGCGCACGCCAATCTCCGCGGTGCGCTGGCGCACGACGGTGGACAGCACGCCGTAGAGCCCCACACCAGCCAGCACCGCGGCCACCACCGCGAAAATCCCGATGAGCGTGAGCGCAAAACGCGTCGGCGCCATCGCGCGATCCACGAACGCGGTCATTGGCTGCACTTCGCTCACGGGGTCCAGCGGATCCAGGTCGGTGAGCACCGCGCGGATCTGGGGCATGAGTCGGCCAGGGTCGCCGGTGCTGCGCACCGCCCACCGGTTCACCGCGCCATGTCCAATGAAGCCATCGGTCACGAACAGCGCCTCGCGATCCAGACGCGCGAGCGACTCGTGGCGCTCGTGCGCGACCACACCAATCACCTGGTACCACTCGGCTTCCTGCGTCTTGATGCGCGCGAGCAGCCGCTGGCCCACGGCGGCCTGGCCGGGAAACGCCTTCGCCGCCAGCTCATCGTCAATGATCAGGTTCTTCGTGTCGGGCGTATTGTCCGCTTCGGTGAACGTGCGCCCCGCGATGAGCCGTGTGTGCATGGCCTGGATGTACCCGGGCAGCACGATGTGAATGTTTGCCTGCTGGAAGGCGCTCGGGTCGGACAGCGCGCGCTCCGTGCCCCAGCGTGCGTCGACCGTACCGCCATCGAGCGGGAGCGGACTCGCGGCGGTGACGCCCGTCACGCCAGGCAGTGCGGCGAGCCGGTCATGGAGTTGACGGACGAACACGGCATTCTCGTCCGGACTGCGCGTGTGGGAATTCCGGAACAGGAATGTCAGCACGCCATTCGGGTTGAAGCCCGGGTCCACGTGCTGCAGCGCGATGAAGCTGCGCAGCATGAGTCCCGATCCCACGAGCAGCACGAAGCAGAGCGCGACTTCCGCCATCACGACACCGTTGCGGAGCAGCGATCCGCTGCGCGGCCCCACGGCGCCGCGTCCGCCCGAGCGCAGCACGTCCATGACATCAGGTCGCGACGCGCGCAGCGCGGGCGCCATGCCGAAGATCACGATGGCGGCGAGGCCGGCCACTGCCGTGAACGCGAGCACCACCGGATCGATTGCCACCAGGTCGAGCCGCGGCAGGTCGGTTGGCGCGAGCGCGATGAGAAGCTTGATGCCGAGCGCCGCGAGTCCGATGCCGAGGATCGCGCCGGCTGCGGCGAGCATGAGACACTCGGCGAGCGTCTGTCGTACGAGCGCCATCTGGCTGCCGCCCAGCGCGGCGCGCACGGCGAGCTCGCGTTCGCGCGCCGACGCGCGCACGAGGAGCAGGTTCGCCACGTTCGCGCACGCGATGAG
>JBOHTE010000756.1:0-7886 GCA_050733555.1 Gemmatimonadaceae bacterium
GCCCCAGGGGCTGCCCCATGGGCTGCCCCTTCGCCCCTCAGCTCCGCCGTCCGACTAGATTACATCGATTATGGACGTTCCACCGCCGCCTTCGACGGCGAGAGCCACCATGACATCGTCACACCCAAAGTCCATGGCCGAAGGGCAGGCCATCTATCACCCTGCTGTCGTCGAACGGAAATGGCAGGAGCGCTGGCAGCGCGATCGCGCCAATTCGCCCGACCTCGACCGGCCCGCGCGCCCGTTCTATCAACTCATGATGTTCCCCTATCCCTCTGCCGAGGGGCTGCACGTGGGGAACGTGTTCGCGTTCACGGGCAACGACATCCATGGGCGCTTCCAGCGCATGCAGGGCAACACCGTCTTCGAGCCGATTGGTTTCGACGCGTTCGGCATTCACTCGGAGAACTACGCGCTCAAGGTCGGGCTCAATCCCAAGGAACTGATTCCGCGCAACATCGAGAACTTCCGGCGGCAGTTGCGCGCGGTGGGGCTCATGGTGGACTGGTCGCACGAGCTGTCCACGACGGACCCCGCGTACTACAAGTGGACGCAGTGGATCTTCCTGCAGCTCATGAATCGCGGCCTGGCGTACAAGAAGAAGGCAGCAGTGAACTGGTGCCCGTTCGACAAGACCGTGCTCGCCAACGAGCAGGTGATCAACGGCGCATGCGAGCGATGCGGGACGCCGGTGGAACAGCGGTCGCTCGAGCAGTGGTTCTTCCGCATCACCGATTACGCGCCGCGGCTGCTCGCGAATCTGGACACCATGGACTGGTCGGAGAGCACGAAGACGGCGCAGCGGAACTGGATTGGCAAGTCGGAAGGCGCGGAGGTGGTGTTTCAGGGAAGCGCGGCCTCTGGCGTGCCTGCGGGAGGCGAAGAGGAATCAGACGCGGCGGCGCGAGGTGAGGGGTGGAGCATCACCGTATTCACGACGCGGCCCGACACGATCTTCGGCGCCACGTACATGGTGCTGGCGCCGGAGCATCCGCTCGTCGCGCGCATCATCAGCGACACGCAGCGTGCGGCGGTGCAGGCGTATGTAGCGAGTACGGCGAAGCAGGATCTGGTATCACGTAAGGTTACCGAGAAGGATAAGACGGGTGTGTTCACCGGCGCGTACGCGGTGAATCCCGCGACGGGGCAGCAGATACCGGTGTGGATCGCGGACTACGTGCTCATGGAGTACGGCACCGGCGCGATCATGGCGGTGCCGGGACACGACGAGCGCGACTTCGAGTTCGCGACGCGCTTTCATCTCCCCATCGTACGCGTCGTCGCGCTCGCCGGGCAGCAGGCGGACACGCCGCTCCCGGCGCCCGAGCTGGAGACCGCCGAGTGCCGTCTCGTGAACTCCGGGCAGTTCGACGCGATGCCGGTAGCCGAAGGGAAGGCCGCGATCACCGCGTGGCTCGCCGGCCGCGGCGCGGCGAAGCCCGTTGTCAACTACAGGCTGCACGACTGGTGCATCTCGCGGCAGCGCTACTGGGGGCCGCCCATTCCCGTCATCTACTGCGATACGTGCGGTGTGCAGCAGGTGCCGGAGAAGGATCTGCCCGTGCTGCTGCCGGACATCGAGGATTTCCGCCCCGACGACAGTGGCGTGTCACCACTCGCGCGACACGAGGAGTGGTATCACGTGCCGTGTCCCGAGTGCGGCCGGACCGCCCGGCGTGAGACCGACGTGTCGGACACGTTCCTGGACAGCGCGTGGTATTTCCTGCGCTATCCGAGCACGGAGTTCGCTGATCGTCCCTTCGACCTGGCGCGCACGGAGACGTGGCTGCCGGTGAATTCGTACATCGGCGGCAACGAGCACGCGGTGCTGCACCTGCTGTACACGCGCTTCATCACGATGGTGCTGCACGACGCGGGGCATCTGCGGTTCGAGGAGCCATTTCACCGATTCCGCGCGCACGGCATGATCATTCGCAACGGCGCGAAGATGTCGAAGAGTCGCGGCAACGTGGTGAACCCGGACGAGTACGTGACGCAGTGGGGCGCGGATGCCTTCCGTACCTATCTCATGTTTCTGGGTCCGTTCGAGGAGGGCGGTGACTTCCGCGAGGCGGGGATCTCGGGCGTCAAGCGATTCTTCGATCGTGTATGGGCGAGCGTGCACCAGATGCGCGACGACGGTGTGCCCGACGCCGGCGTGATGCGCAAGCTGCATCAGACCATTCGCAAGGTCACCGAGGACATTCCGCGGCTCAGCTACAACACGGCCATTGCGGCGATGATGGAGTACGTGAACGCGCTGCGCTCAGGTGAGCGCGTGCCGCATCGGGCGGAGGTGGAACCGCTCGTGCAGCTTGCGGCACCGTTCGGGCCGCACGTTGCCGAGGAGCTGTGGGAGCGCATGGGACATGACACGAGCATCTTCGACTCCGGCTGGCCCGCGTTCGACGCTGCCGCCGCCACAGAAGATGAGATCGAGATCGGCGTGCAGGTGAACGGGAAGCTGCGTGGCAGCGTGCGCATTTCGCGCGAGGCGACGGAGGAGCACGTACTCGCTGCCGCCCTCGCCGTCCCCACCATCGCCAAGTTCGTCGCGGGCGACGTGCGGAAGGTGGTATACGTGAAGGGGAGGGTTGTGAGTCTGGTGGTTTAGAAGCGGTAACTGGTCGCGGATAGCTGGCTTAGGGGCGGTCGCTGGTTGCTGGTAGCTGGAAGGGCGTGGGGTCCAGCGACCAGCGACCAGCTACCGCAAGGAAGCCGCCACCCACTCTCCCACGTAGTAGCCCACGACGGCGACGCCGAGCCCCACGGCGAACATGTCGAGCCCGGAGCGGAAGATGCCGCGACCGGTGAAGATCGAGCGGGCGGCGCCGACGACGAAGTGCGACAGCATGGCGATGACGAAGGCGAAGATCATCGCCGATTCGCCGCGCAGCAGCAGGAACGGGAACACCGGAATGAATGCGCCCACCGCCGTCGCCAGTCCCGTCACCCAGCCCTCGCGCATCGGCGAGAGCGTCTGCTCTCCAATCTTCAGCTCTTCCTGTACCTGTTCGTCGAGCATGCGGCGTGGGTCGGCCATCACGCCCGTCGCCAGGCGGTGTGCTTCACCGCGCTCCATGCCTTTCGCTTCGTAGATCAGCGCCAGCTCGTCGCGCTCCACCTCCGGCATGAGCTCGATCTCCGTACGCTCCATCGAGATCTCATGATCGTACACCTCGCGCTCGCTCTTCGCGGCAAGGTAGCCGCTCGAGCCCATGGAGAGCGCGTCCGCGATGAGACCCGCGACGCCAGCCAGAACGATCGTCTCGTGCGCCTGCGCGGCCGTCGCGCCGATCATCCCGGCCACGAGGCCGAAGTTCGCCGTCAACCCATCGTTGAAGCCGTAGACCACGTTGCGCAGGAAACCGCCGCTCTCGGTACGGTGCCACGGTTCACCGGAGCGTCCCGCCATTCCGCCCAGCGTCGTGGCATGCTCGGCGGATTCGCGCGCGAGGATGAGCGCTTCCTCCTTTCCCTCGCCGCCCGTGGGCGTGCCGCGGTGCATGTTGAGGTAGCCGCGGACCTCGCGTCCTTCCTCGGCCAGCAGCGTCGGGAGGAGGAGGCGCGGACCGAAAATGCGGCCGAGCAGGGCCAGCATGCGCGCGCGCGCCGTGGGTCGGAAGGGTTGTGGTGGCCGGCCGTTGCGCGTGAGGATCTCGCTCCAGATCGTCACGTGGCGGTCCTCGACCTCGGCGAGTCGCAGGTACAGGTCGCGCTTCTTCGGATCGGACTCAGCCGTAGCGAGCCTACGGTAGAGGAACGCGGCGTCGGCCTCGTCCTGCCAGTGATGCTCGAACTCGTCGAGGTCAGGCTCCTTGCGCTCCGGCTCCAGCGTCGCGGTCATGGGCGGAATATCGTCGGGCGGTTCGTGGAACGGAACCTCACGGTGACGTACGGCAGGGGCTGCCCAAGGGACGGCCCCTGCCCAGTGCCAATGAAGCAGCGGGGCGCAGGATCGGGCGGTCCCTGACGGCCCGCTGACGCTCCGGCAACCGTTCCGGGACCCGGGGGTGACTCATCACCGAACACTTCCGACACCACCTGGCACCAGAGGCCCTGTCATGAAACCGCTCCACCTCCTCGCTGGCGCTGTCATGCTTGCCGCGGCTTCCGTGCCGCTCCACGCGCAGGACGAAGACAATGGCGTCGCGCGCGCGCGCGAACTCGCGGTCCGCGTCGCGCGCACAGTCAATGGCGAGGACAGCAATCGCGCCGTACTCGGCATCAGCACACGGTCCACGGGCAAGCGCGACACGCTCGGTCTGCTCGTCGAGAGCATCACGTCAGGCAGCCCCGCGGAGAAGGCGGGGCTCGAAGAGGGCAATCGCATTGCCTCGGTGAATGGCGTCAACCTCAAGCTCGCGCCCGCCGATGCCGGCGCGCCGGAGATGCGCGGCCTCATGACGCAGCGGCTCCAGCGCGAGATGAAGAAGTCCAAGCCCGGCGATGAGTTGAAGCTCAACGTCTATGCCGACGGTCAGTTCAAGAACGTGACCGTCAAGACCGAGAGTGCGGCGCAGCTCGACTCCACGAGCGGCATGTTTCGCATGACCTCGCGCGAGAATCGCGCCGCGGCGGGGCTCGGACTCGGCGGTGGCGGGAGCGAGCGCGACACGCTCGGGCTGCTCGTCGTGTCCGTCGTGAACGATGGGCCCGCGGACAAGGCCGGCATCGGTGAGGGCGACCGGATCCAGTCCATCAACGCCGTGGATCTGCGGATTCCCGCGAGCGAAGCGCAGGAAGGGGATCTCCTTGGCGCCAAGGAAGAGCGGTTCAGCCGCGAGATCAGCAAGCTCAAGCCGGGTGACACGGCTGATCTCAAGGTGTATTCCGACGGCGCGGTGAAGGACGTGAAGATCACGCTCGCGAAGTCGTCGGACGTATATCCCGATCGTGGGATGGGCAACTTCCACTTCGACTTCAACGGCAACGGATCGGGGATGCGCATGAGTCCCATGCCCCCCATGCCGGCAATGGCACCGATGCCCCCCATGCCGCCGGACGTCGACATCACTCCCCGTGCGCGAACGCGTGTGTTCACGCTCAGCGACGACGGAGAACCGGGCAGCGCCGAACGTGCGGACGTCATGCGCAAGTTCGAGTTGAGCCGGGGGCGCATGGCGAGCGACCTGGCGCGGACGAAGATGATGGCGAGCAGGTACGCCGACCTGGCACGGACGCAGGCGATGGCAGGCAGCTACGCCGACATGGCGAGCGGCTACGCCGGGCTGGCGCGCAACCGGGACATGCTGTTCACGCGTGCGGCGGCAATGCGCGACGGCATGCGCGGCATGTCGGGCGACATGATCGGCTTTCGCGATCTACGCCTGGCTCCCATGAACGCCGATCTGGCGTCATACTTCGGCAAGGGCGCCGGCCAGGGCATGCTGGTACTCGCCGCGAACGGTACCTGGGACGCACTCAAGCCGGGCGACGTGATTCTCTCCGTGAACGGCAAGCCGGTGCGCGATGGCGACCGGACGTCAATCCAGCTCAATTCCGGTGAGCAGACGAAGTTCGCTGTGATCCGGAAGGGAAGGCGGCAGACGATCACCGTGAAGGGAGAGAAGTAGCCGCACGGAGTCCCGCTACGCTGGCGCCCCGTCCGCGCCCCGTCCGCGCCGCGTCCGCGCCGCGTCCGCGCCGCGATCAGCGCTCGTGCTCGGTCCCCCGGCTGCATCACGTGAGTCAGAATTCGAGCTGCGCCCCCAGCTCCACCACGCGATTCGGTGGGAGCCCATAGAATTGGGTCGCCGAACGGGCGTTGCGGGCCATGAAGGCGTAGAGCTGTTTGCGCCACCGCGCCATTGGCGTCTTGCCGGTGGGCAGCAGCTGTTCGCGTCCCAGGTAGAATGACGTATCGCCCGGACGCATCTTGATGCCGGAGGGACCGCACGACGCCAGCACGTCGAGCACGTTCGGCGTCTGCATGAAGCCGTAGCTCGCCACCACGCGGAAGAATCCGTCGCCCAGCGGCTCGACATCGGTGCGCCTGGCCGCCGGCACTTCCGGTACGCTCGCGGTCACGACGGAGAGCAGCACCACCTGTTCGTGCAGCACCTTGTTGTGCTTGAGATGGTGCAGCAGCACGACCGGCGCGCCGGTGGTGTCCGACGTCATGAAGACGGCCGTCCCCGGGACGCGCGGCGGGTTGCGGCGGCGCACGTCCTCGAGGAAGAGATCCATCGGCAGACTTTGCTCACGCAGCATGTCGTGCAGCAGCGTGCGCCCCTTCTTCCACGTGGTCATGAGCGCGAATACGAGCAGCGCCACCACGATCGGAAACCAGCCGCCGTGCTCGATCTTCACCGTGTTCGCGATGAGGAACGAGAGATCAATGATCAGGAAGAACACCAGGAAGGCCAGTGCCTTGGGTCGCGGCCAGTTCCACTGATGCCGCGCGATCACGTAGAAGAGCAGTGTCGTGATGACCATCGTGCCGGTGACGGCGATGCCATAGGCGGCCGCCAGCGCGGAGACCGATCCGAAGCCGATCACGAGTCCGACGCAGCCGATCAGCAGCGCCTTGTTGACGTCCGGGATGTAGATCTGCCCGGCCTCACGCCGCGACGTATGCCTGATCGTGACGCGCGGCGAGTAGCCGAGTTGCATGGCCTGCTGCGTGAGGGAGAAGGCGCCGGAAATCAACGCCTGGGACGCGATGATGGCGGCCATTGTCGCCAGCAGGACCATGGGGTAGAGCAGCCCCGGGGGCACGAGTCCGAAGAACGGGTTGGCGACCGCCTTCGGGTCGCGCAGCAGCAACGCACCCTGGCCGAAATAGTTGAGCAGCAGTGCGGGGAACACGACGGCGTACCAGGCGAAGCGAATGGGTCGCTTGCCAAAGTGCCCCATGTCCGCATACAGCGCCTCGGCGCCCGTCACACACAGCACCACCGCGCCCAGAAGAAAGAAACCCGACCAGCCGTTGCGCTCGAAGAAGAGCACGCCGTACCACGGATTGATCGCCCGCAGAATGGCGGGCTCCCTGGCGATTTCCGCGACGCCGAGCGCGGCAATCGTCAGGAACCAGAGCAGCATGATGGGACCGAACACCTTGCCGATGCGATCGGTGCCGTTTTTCTGGAAGAGAAAGAGAACGAAGAGGATGATGACGCTGAGCGGCACCACCACAGGTTCGAAGAGCGGAGTGGCGACCTGCAGTCCTTCAATGGCACCAAGCACGGTGATGGCGGGCGTGATAATGCCGTCGCCATAGAGCAGCGCCGCGCCGAACAGCCCGAGCGCCACCAGCACCGCCACGGCCGCCTTGTTGGCGTTCTCCCTGAGGTTGCGCTGGATGAGGGCGAGAAGCGCGAGGATCCCGCCCTCGCCCTTGTTGTCCGCGTGCAGGATGAAGAAGATGTACTTGATGCTCACGATGAGCGTGAGCGTCCAGACGATGAGTGACAGCACGCCATACACGTTCTGCATGCTCAGCGTGATGCCGAACTCGGGATTGAAGCATTCCTGGATTGTGTACAGGGGACTCGTCCCGAGATCGCCGTACACGACGCCGAGCGCCGTGAGAGAAAGTATGGCGAGTCGCTTGCCGCCAGGATTGTCCTCGACATGGAGCCGGTCAGGCGCTGCATGCTCCGCGAATGCCGCGGCACCCGACTGAGGAATTTTGGAAGAGGAAGCGGTCAATCGCGCTGGCTCAGCGGTCATACCGGAAAGGAACGAAGTGGCGGCGGCTTGGGGATGGACGACATCGTGACCCGGCCGCCGCTCGCGCACAGCGCGATGAAGTCCGGGCCGCGGACGTGCTCCGCGGCCCGGCTGTCGTACCAAGTTAGCGATAGACGGGGAATAGGGAATGGGGAATCTTCCACGACCCACCGCCCTGCCCTTGGGAATCGGGAATCGGGAATGGGGAATCG
>JBOHTE010000757.1:0-5668 GCA_050733555.1 Gemmatimonadaceae bacterium
GCTCATGGATGCGGTGGATCTGCTGCGCTCGGACGACGTGCATCGGATACGCCAGTGCGCCAATGATCCATGCGGCTGGCTCTTCCTGGACCGCAGCCGGAACGGCAGCCGCCGCTGGTGCTCAAGCGCCGAGTGCGGCAACGAGATGCGTGTGCGCCACTTCCGCGAGCGGCAGCGAGGATGAGTCGTTGCTACTGCGCGCTCGCGGTGTCGGGCTTCATCTTGTCGACCTTGATGTGCAGCGCGCGCGAGTCCTTCGAGAACTGGTCCAGTGATTCCGCGGGAACGAAGTGCGCCGGCATGGGCTTGAGCTGGCCCTCGTAATCCATCTTGGTCGTGAATTCCTGGTTGTTCACCAGGCTGAACAGGATTACGATCGCGGTCATGCCTCCGGCGACGGCGAGGGAGGTGAGCAGGCGCCGTTTGCGCGGCATGGACGACGCAATACCAAGGTGGCCGGCGATCAGGACGACGCCGAGGACGAGCGCCAGCGGAACGGTGAACAGTTCCGCGATGCTGCCGGCGGGAGCGACGAAGGATATCCACTGTTCGAGATTGCCCCAGATCACGAAGGCAACCGCAATGAGCAACGCGAAGGCCAGATGCCTGGCAAACGCGAAGCGCTGCGACACGACGCGCGTGGCAAGTGCCCAGATGCCGGCCCACACCACGAGCAGTACCAGGAAGCCGAGGGCCAGCGTGAGCGCCTTGGCAACCGGTGACCGATCGAAGACTCCCGTGAAGTCCATCGCCGTGATGAACAGGAACGAGAGCACAATCACGGCGGCGCGTGCACGTCCGGAGGCGAGCCACGCGCAGTCGATCCACGCCAGGCGCCCTGAGGCCGCGGGCAGCGCTGTCGGACGGACGGCCTCGACGAGAGTGGGTGGCACCGGCTCGTGGGGATCGTGATAGCGCACCACGGTGCGGCCGATCTTGAAGCGTGTGCCGTGGCGCAGCGGGAGCTGAGTGACGCGCGCGCCGTCGCCAGCCTCATAGAGTCCGTTCACGCTCCCGACATCTTCGACTATGAGCTCACCAGCCTCCGTGCGATCGATGCGAACGTGGGTGGGGCACACGTAGGGATCGTCGAGCACGACGCTGTTGTCGAAGCCGCGTCCGATGGTGGCGGGCAGCGCGTCGACGTGTGTGCGCGAGGCGACGCGCGCATGGCCGTCGAGCACTTCGAGAATCAGGCGGTCGCTCATCGGGCGGGCGCCGCGCTGACGGTGGTGATCTGCGCGAGATAGCGCGTGGACAGACGTTCCGCGTTCTCGAAGCTCACACCGGAGAGCGTGAGCGTCGTGAGGAGGCCGCTGTTGCGCTGGCCGACGACCGCCGCCTTGAGCACGGCGTCGTACAGTCCGGCGAATTTCACGTAGCGCCTGAGGCAGAGCACCGCCCGCACGAGGGTCGAGTCGTGGCGGACATTCCGCGTCTCGCACGCGAAGCGCGTGACGTCGCTCGGGTCGCCGTCCATGTCGTCGCTGCCAGCCTGGAAACGCGCCTGGTAGAGCGCGTAGAAGCGGACGGGGCCGAGCTCCGAACTCGTGTAGAGACGGTGATCCATCTCGACAGTGCCCGTGGACTGATCGGGCGAAAGAAACACGTAGTCATCCGTTGAGCAGCGGTGCGAGATGAAGTCGTACGGTCGATCGGCGCTGTGGCGGGTCGCGTCGGCCCAGCACTTGAAGAAGGGCGCCGGCTGCGTCGGCAGGCGGTAGCTCCCGAGCGTGACGGTGGGTGTGGAATCGGTGAACAGCTTCGCGAGGTACTCATCCTGATAGGCGAGGAGCTGCGATCCGATCACCTTGAGAAAGGTCTTCGGCGGCTCGTATCCCGGCGCGAGCGCGCGCTGGGCGAGCGCCACGGCGTTGGCGACCGGCACGAGAAAGCCAATGCCGTCGCCTTCCGTGGCGACGTTGACGCCGATGACGCGACCGTCCTGCGTGATGGCCGGACCACCACTCATTCCCGGATTGATGTCGCCGCTGAAATGGATCTTCGGATAGAGCGTGTATCTGAGGAGCCCATTGTATGTCCCCTCGACGATGCTCAGCCCCAGATCGTTCGGGTGTCCCATGGAATACAGTCTGGTGCCCTGCGCCACGGTGGCGGGCGCGAGGGTGAAGAACGCGGCTGGATGGTAGTCGGCCTTGAGGATGGCCAGGTCGCGCGCCACATCCACGGCCAGCAGGTGCAGCGGATGCGCCGTGGCGTTCGCGTCGATCCAGTCGGCGCGGTAGCGCGCGGGATCGTTCGCGACCTTGGAGATCACATGATAGTTGGTGACCACGTGACCATCCGCTGAAATGAAGAAGCCGGTTCCCAGCTCGGCCTTTGCGGAGGAGCTGGTCTCGACGACGTGGATCTTGATGACGCGATCCGCGAAGCGCGAGAAGACCTCGGACGTGGACGTGGACGGGGAGGGAGCGGCCTGCGCGGCGGCTGGGAGACTCGCCGCGGTGAGCACGAGGAGCACGCCGGCAAGACGGCGGAGGTACGGGCGCATGAACGAGCTGCGGGAGACGTGCGCGAACTGATGCGTGCGGAGGAACATCGAAGGGAGCGGGGGGGGACGGTGCGGGCGTGCAGCGCCTCCAATGTGACGATTGTGCCGCGCCACCGCCACCGCCGCTGCTACCGCCGCTGCTACCGCCGCTGCCAGCGCGTCGCGGCGCGACGGACGCCCGACCGTCACGCCGGCGCAGGCGGACGCGGCGCGACCATGCCGGCCGCCGCGGCGGTGATCTCGTACGAACGCAGGCGGGCCGCGTGGTCGAAGATCTGCGCCGACACCATGAGTTCGTCCGCTCCGGTACGGGCCGCGAAGTCCTCGAGCCCGTGCCGTATGCCGGCCTCGTCGCCCACGACCGAGCAGCGCAACCGGTCCTCCAGCCCCATGCGCTCGAGCGGCGTCAACCGCGCGTCGAATCCATCAACCGGCGGCGGCAGCGGTCCAGGATTTCCCTGGCGCAGGTTGACGAATGCCTGCTGCAGCGACGACAGCAGCCGGCGCGCCTCAGTCTCGCGCTGTGCCGCGAACACATTGAGGCCGAGCATCACGTATGGTCGCGACTGCGTCTCCGAGGGCCGGAAGCGCGTGCGGTACAGATCCATGGCGTCCATCATGAGCGCCGGGGCAAAGTGCGACGCAAAGGCGTAGGGCACGCCCAACTCCGCGGCGAGCGCCGCACCGAACAAACTCGAGCCGAGGATCCAGATGGGGACATCGAGCCCTGCGCCGGGTACCGCGCGCACGGCCTGCCCCGGGTGCGGAGGCCGGAAGTACGCCAGGAGTTCGATGACGTCCTGCGGGAACTCCTCCGCGTCGCCGGAGCGATGGCGCCGCAGCGCGCGCGCCGTGGTCTGGTCCGTCCCGGGTGCGCGACCGAGCCCCAGGTCTATCCGGCCGGGGTATAGTGATGCCAATGTACCGAACTGTTCGGCAATCACGAGCGGGGCGTGGTTGGGCAGCATGACACCACCGGCGCCGACGCGGATCGTGCTGGTCCCGCCGGCGATGTGGGCGATCACCACGGCCGTTGCGGCGCTCGCAATGCCTGGCATGTTATGATGTTCCGCCAGCCAGTAGCGCGTGTATCCCCAGCGCTCGGCGTGGCGCGCAAGATCCAGAGAGTTGCGAAACGCAGTGGCGGCGTCTCCGCCCTGTACGATGGGCGCGAGATCGAGAACGGAGAGCGGGATCATGCGAGTGCGAGCCGGGCGACGGATGCGATCATGGGCAATGTAAGCGCGGGGAATGGCGAGCGCGTGTTCCTGCGCGCCGAGTGGCGCTATCTCGTCATGCTCAACTATGACATTGACGCCGGGCTGCTTCAGCCGCTCGTTCCATCGGGCACGTCGCTGGATCTGTGGCAGGGACGCGCGCTCGTGAGCGTGGTGGGATTCCGCTTTCTCCGCACCCAGGTGGCCGGCATCGCGGTCCCGCTGCACGGGAGATTCGACGAAGTGAATCTGCGCTTCTACGTGCGCCGGGAGCTGCCGGATGGGGAGGTGCGCCGGGGTGTGGTATTCGTGCGCGAACTGGTTGCACGGCCCGCCATCGCACTGGTCGCACGGTGGCGCTACAACGAGCCGTATCGCGTGATGCGAATGCGGAGCGTGGCCCCGGCCGGGCGCACCGATGCGCCGGGGCGACTCATCTATGAAGCGCGTCTTGACGGCGGGTGGCATGGCGTGGCAGCCACGGCCACCGGTGCGGCTACGGTGCCCGCGGCCGATTCCGAGCCGGCGTTCATCGCGAATCACTACTGGGGCTACACGCGGCAGCGCGATGGCGGAACGGTGGAATACGCGGTGCACCATCCAGCCTGGCGCACCTGGAGCGCCGCGGAGCCGCGGCTGAGCACGGGTATGCGCAAGATGTATGGGGATCCATTCAATCGAGCGCTCGCGGCGGAACCCGTGTCGGCGTTCATCGCGGACGGATCGGTGGTGACGGTCTCACGCCCGCGGCGGCTCGCGGGGCGCGAGACTGATGGCGCCACCCCCGGCGCGGCCGCGCGGCCACAGCACTCCGCGCACTCGTGATCCCGCGGACACTGCTGCCGCTGCTGCTGCGGCGAACGCTGGTGCTCTGGATCCTCCTGCGCCTGCTGCTCGGGATCCCGGGCGCGATGGTCGGAGTATGGCTGCTTCCGTCGCCGGGTCTGAGCACGTGCGTGGCGGTACTGCTCGCCGTTGTCATGTTCCTGGACCTGCGCCGGCGTGGCGAGCGGATCCTCTGGGCCGACCTTGGTGCGGGGCTGCCCGCGATCGGCGCGGCGGCGCTCGTCATCGGGCTCATTGCGGAGGCCGCACTGGGTCTCGCCCTGGGAAGCATGCGCGGCGTCACGGGATGACCGCGCGCGTCGGTCAGGAGGTCCTGCGCGCCGATAGTATCGTGGTGCGGTTCGGCGCGCGCGCGGTACTCACCTCCGCCACGCTGCGCGCTGCCGCCGGGCGAGTGACTGTCCTGTTCGGACGGAACGGAGCGGGGAAGTCCACGCTGCTTAGCGTCGCTGCGGGATTGCGGGCAGCGGCCAGTGGCGTGGTGACCTTTCAGGGCACCGTGCATCTGCGGCCCTGGCTGCCGGCGCTTGCGCGCGAAGGGCTCTTCCTCTTGCCGGATCGTGATCTCCTTTCACCGTCCATGACACTCCGCGATCACTTCGCGCTGTTTGCCAATCGGTACGGGCGGCCGCTCGTCGAGGAGGCTGCGGCGCTCGTGGAGGTGCGCGATCAACTCGACCTGAGGGCAGAGCGCTGCTCCGGTGGCGAACGGCGCCGCGCCGAAGTGGCGCTGGCCTGGCTTCGGGGACCGACGTGCGTGCTGGCGGATGAGCCGTATCGCGACGTGGCGCCGGCAGTGGGCGAGGTGCTGTCAACGGTGTTCCGTCGCATGGCGGACGACGGCTGCGCGGTCGTCGTGACGGGCCATGAAACCGAAGCGCTGTTCGACGTGGCCGACAATATCGTCTGGTGCACCGCGGGCACGACGTACGAGCTGGGCCCGCCTGCCCAGGCGCGCGCCCATGAGCAGTTCCGGGCGGAATACCTCGGGCAGCGGGGCTGGTGAAGGACGCGGATCAAAGAGGTCAGAGTCGATTGAAGCCACGCCCCACTACCCCGCCCCTGGGAATCGGTAATCGGGAATGGGGAATCG
>JBOHTE010000758.1:0-12286 GCA_050733555.1 Gemmatimonadaceae bacterium
CACCCGCCTCGCGCGGGCGCACAACGTGGTGGTGCCCCACTCGGGAAAGATTCTCTCCGGCGGCGTGGATGCGCACGCGCTGCACAAACCAAAGCGCTTCTTCGGCGCCGCCCGCAACATCGACACGGGCGGGTCGCTCACCATCATCGCCACGGCGCTCGTCGAGACGGGCTCGCGCATGGACGAGGTGATCTTCGAGGAATTCAAGGGGACGGGCAACATGGAGCTCATACTCGACCGGAAGATCGCCGACCGGCGCGTGTTCCCGGCCATCGACATCCAGCGCTCGGGCACGCGCAAGGAGGAGCTGCTGCTGTCACAGGAGGAGCTCAACCGCGTGTATCTGCTGCGCAACTTCCTTGGCGACATGCCGCCCGCGGAGGCCATCGAGTTCCTGCTGCAGCGCATGCAGCGGACGAAGAACAACAAGGAGTTCTTCGCGACAATGGCGCAGGGGTGATGCGCCCGCACCCCGCCGCCCTTCCCTTGGGAATCGGCAATCGGGAATGGGGAATCGTGGGAATGGGGAATGGGGAGGCCGATTCCCCATTCCCCATGAAATCGGGGTGCGGCGGGAGGGGGCGGATTGCCTTATCGATTCCCCATTCCCGATTGCCGATTCCCAAGGGCGGGGCGGCGTGGGGCGGGCGTTTGCCCATTCCCCGGGGAAGGGTGGGGAGGAGAGGCCGACTCCCGTGAGTGAGCCGCCCGCTTCCCGCAGCGAAGCGCTTCCCGCAGGCGGCCAGCGGCCGCCGCTTCCCGAAGCAGGCCGTGTGCTCGCCATCGACTACGGCGAGAAGCGCATTGGCCTCGCCATCAGCGACCCCACCCGCACCATCGCGTCGCCCGCGGGATTCATCACGCGGCGCGCGGGGAAGCGCGCGCCCATCGCCGAGCTCGTGCGCCGCGCTGCGGCACTGGAGGCCGTCGCATTCGTCTTGGGGCTGCCACTCGACGATGACGGCAACGATACGCCGCGCGCGATCGAGGTGCGACACGTCGGCGCGGAGCTGGAACGGCGCACCGGACTCGCGGTATCCTTTGTGGATGAGCGATACACCACGGCCATCGCGCTGCGCGCGGTGAAAGAGATGGGCGGCTCGACGCGGGGGCGAAAAGGCGATGTGGATGCGCTCGCGGCGACGATTCTCCTTCAGCATGCCTTCCGGTTGGCGCCGTAGCAGACGCCGGCTCGCACTCGCGACGGCGGTCGTGGCGCTCGTGGCGGTCGTCGCGCTTGCGCTGTTCGCGGCGTACAGCGGCACCCCGAGTGGCGCGGTGGTACGCGTCACCGTCCCCAGCGGCGCGACCTTCCGTGTCGCCGCGGACTCGCTCGGCCGCGCCGGCCTCGTGGCATCGCCGTCGCTCTTTCGCTGGTACGCACGCCTCACCGGGCGCGACCGCGACATCAAGGCGGGCACATATCTGCTGCAGCATGGCCGGAGCTGGAATTCGCTCGTCAACGCACTGCGGGCGGGCCAGGGACTCGAGCGGCGTCTCACGATTCCCGAGGGATGGTCGCTGCGCGAGATCGTGCCCGCCCTGGCAAGGGTACTGGATGCGCCGGTGGACTCCGTGCGCGCCGCCGTGCGCGACACCGCGCTCGTGCACGCGCTGGACCTCCCCACGTCCACGCTTGAAGGCTATCTCTTTCCCGACACGTACAGCTTCGCGTACAACACCACGCCGCGCGTGGCGGTGCGCGAGATGGTCGAGCGCTTCGAGGCTGTGTGGCGACCCGACTGGACCGAGCGCCTGCAGCAACTCGCCATGAGCCGCAACGACGTCGTCGCGCTTGCCTCCATTGTCGAAAAGGAAGCCGTGTTGCCGGAGGAGCGGCCCGTGATCTCGGCGGTGTACCACAACCGGCTCCGGCTCGGCATGCCGCTGCAGGCCGACCCCACGGTGCAATACGCGCTCGGCGAGCATCACGAGCACGTCACGTTCAAGGATCTCGCCGTGCAGTCGCCCTACAACACCTACCGGCATCCGGGGCTTCCGCCGGGACCCATCGCCTCACCCGGCCGCGCCAGCATCGAGGCGGCACTCTATCCGGCCTCCGTCCCGTATCTCTACTTCGTGGCGCGGCCGGACGGACATCACGAATTCCGCACGACCTTCAAGGAGCACACCGAGGCAAAGGAGGAGATCCGGCACGAGCAGCAGCCCAGGCGGTAGCGAGCCGCCCCGGGACGGTCTAGCTTTCTGAAGCGAGATCGGGGCGCAGCTCACGCGCTCCGCGCAGGTACACGTGCGCGATCGCTTCCCGCGCGCACGCCGCATCAACGTGAATCAGCACCCGGATGCACCGTCGCAGCGCACCGGGTACCGGAATCTCCATCGTGCACAGGAGGGGGACGTCGCTCCAGCCCAGCTCCCGCGCCGCGCGCGCCGGAAACTCGCTCCGCAGATCGTCGGTCACCGTGAAGATCACGCTGATGATGTCGTCGGTGTCGAACGCATTGCGGGCCATGATGCGTTCGAGCAGTTCGCGTGTCGCATCGCGCACGAGCAACGGCTCGTCGCGTTCCACGGTGGTTGCTCCGCGCACGGCGCGGACGCGCTTGTCACCCATGTCGTTGGCGCATGTTTGATCCCGATTCGCTCACGCTGATCGCCATCACGGATCATCTGCGCGATGGACGTGACGGCCTGGTGGCGCGAGCAGCCGCCGCCGTGCGCGGTGGTACCACGATGATCCAGTTGCGGCTCAAAGATGTGGATGCGCGGATGCAGGTGGAAGTGGCGCGCGCACTGCGTGCCGCGCTTCCCGCCACGGTGCCGCTCCTCATCAACGACCGTCTGGACGTCGCGCTCGCCGCCGGTGCCAGTGGTGTGCATGTGGGCGCCGATGATCTGCCGGTCGCGGCGGTCCGTCGCATCACGCCGGCCGGATTCATCATTGGCACGTCGGTCGGGGTGGACGCCGAGGTCGCCGGCGCGGCCGGCGCCGATTACGTGGGCATCGGTCCCGTCTTCCCCACGCCATCCAAGATGGACGCCGGACCGGCCATCGGTCTCGACGGGCTTGCGCACTTCGTGCGCGCGTGCGCCCTGCCCGCCGTGGCAATCGGCGGCATTGACGCCGGCAACGCGCACGCCGTGCTCGCCGCGGGTGCTCGCGGCATCGCCGTCCTGCGCGCCGTCTTCGGCGCACGTGACCCGGAGACCGCAGCGCGATCGCTGCGCGCCGCACTCGGAGGGATTCCCGCATGACGTCGCACCGTGATGGCCGGCGCGATGACGCGCCCGCAGTCAATCGTCGAGCATTCATCGAGCGCGGGGCGGCGTTCGGCCTTGCGCTCGGTGTGGGATCGCGCCGCATGCGCGTGCTCGGTGACACGTTCGCCGGTCTGCACGCGACAGCGGTGACATCGACCGGGAGCGAGTTCACGCTGGCCAATGCCGCCATCGAATGCGTCTGGACCATGACCGACGGCCACCTGCGCTGCGCGCGACTGCACGACAGGATCAACGGCGCCGACCTGCCCGTGCCGGAGCACGTGTTCTCGCTGCGTCTCACCGATGGCAGCACCATTGTGTCGGACGCGATGACGATCAGCGGCGCTCCCGAGGCGGTGACGCTCGAGCCGGCGCCCGGCGCCTCACGCGCTGCCGACCGCGTCGGCGGGCGCCAGCTCACCATTGCGCTGCGCGACAGCGCGGGGCGGATCAGCGCGAGCTGGCGCGGCATCCTGCGCGACGGGTCGCACTATCTGCGACAGGAACTCACGCTGGCGAGCACCGGCGCCGACGTGCCGCTCCGCGACATCACCCTCGTCGATCTGCACGCGCCACAACCCATGGTCACCGGCCTCGTACGCGGCAGCCCCGTCGTATCGGAGAATGCGTTCTTCGCCGTCGAGCACCCGCTCTCCACCAGCCGCGTGGATGGCGACCGTGTGCAGTGCAGCATGCGCCGCTCCATTCCGCTGCGCCAGGGCGCGGCGCTCACGCTGTCATCCGTGGTTGGCATCACGCGTCCCGGACAGCGGCGGCGTGATTTCCTCGCCTACGTCGAACGGGAACGCGCGCATCCCTACCGCACCTTTCTGCACTACAACTCGTGGTACGACATCGGGTATTTCGGTCGCTACAGCGAAGCCGATGCGCTCGACGCCATTGCCGGCTTCGGTACCGAACTGCACGAGAAGCGCAACGTGACGCTCGATTCGTTTCTGTTCGATGATGGCTGGGACGATCCCCAAACGCTCTGGCATTTCAACCAGGGATTCCCCGACGGCTTCACGAAGGTTCGCGCGGCCGCCGAACGGTACGGCGCGGACCCCGGTGTCTGGATGTCGCCATGGGGCGGATACGGGCAGCCGCGCGAGGAGCGGTTGCGGTACGGCCGCGCGCAGGGCTTCGAGACCAATCAGGATGGCTTTGCGCTCTCGGGACCGGTGTACTACAAGCGCTTTCGCGACACGTGCCTCGAGATGATTCGCCGGTACGGGGTGAATCAGTTCAAGTTCGATGGCACCGGCGACGCGGCCAATACGATTCCGGGCAGTGCGTTCGACAGCGACTTCGACGCCGCCATCCACCTAATTGGCGAACTGCGCGACGAAAAGCCCGACCTGTTCGTCAATCTCACGACGGGCACGTATCCCTCGCCCTTCTGGCTGCGCTACGCCGATTCCATCTGGCGGGGTGGTGACGACCATGATTTCGCCGGTGTGGGATCTGACCGGCAACGCTGGATCACGTATCGCGATCAGGACACCTACGAACATGTCGTGCGCGCCGGAATGCTCTTCCCGCTCAACTCGCTCATGCTGCATGGCCTGATCTACGCGAAGCAGGCGCGCAACCTGAATACCGATCCGCAGCACGACTTCCGATCGGAGGTTCATTCGTACTTCGGAAGCGGCACGCAGCTGCAGGAGATGTACATCACGCATGCCCTGCTCTCCTCCAGCGACTGGGATACGCTCGCCGAAGCCGCGCGCTGGTCGCGGCGCAACGCCGCGACCCTCGTGGACACGCACTGGGTTGGTGGCGACCCCATGCGACTGGAGCCCTACGGCTGGGCTGCGTGGTCTCCCACCAGAGGTATCCTCACGCTGCGCAACCCCGGGAACGCGCCCGCCACGCTCGCGGTCGATGTGGCGCACGCGTTCGAGCTTCCCGAGCACGCCTCCCGCCGCTACCTCGCGCGCAGCCCGTGGCGCGCTGACTCCGGCAGACCGCCGCTCACGCTTCGCGCGGGCAGCGAGCACGCCTTTCATCTCATGCCGTTCGAGGTGCTCACCCTCGAAATGCTTCCCCGCTAGCCTCCTGCCTCTGATGCGTCATCCCGTCTTCGTCGCGCCGCTTTTCCTGGCCGCCTCCCTTCTCGCGGCCCAGTCACCCGACACGAGCGCCACGCGCAATCTCATGCCGGTACCGGCCTCGGTCCGCTTCGGACCGGGATCGTTCCGGGTCGACAGCACCTTCAGTATCGCGGCCGCGCACTTTCTCGACGGCCGGCTGCGCCGCGGCATCGAGCGCATGCGCGTGCGTCTGCAGCAACGCGCCGGTGTGCCGATCGTCGATACGCTCTCGCACCGGCCGAATGCCGCGTCGCTCGTGCTGGACGTGGCCGGCGCGGGTGAGCGCGTCCAGTCCCCCACGGAGAACGAGTCATACACGCTCGATGTCTCCGGTGGCGGCACCGTACTGCGCGCACGAACGGTGGTGGGCGCGCTGCGCGGCCTCGAGACGCTGCTGCAGCTCGTGGAACTGGACTCGAGCGGCGCCGTCATCCCCTACGTGCACATCGCGGACGCGCCCCGCTTTCCCTGGCGCGGACTGCTCATTGACGTGTCACGCCACTGGGAGCCGATGAGCGTCATCGAGCGCAACCTGGACGCCATGGCGGTCGTGAAGCTGAATGTGCTGCACTGGCATTTGAGCGACGATCAGGGATTCCGCGTGGAGAGCAAGCTCTATCCCAAGCTGCAGGGGATGGGATCTCACGGGCACTACTACACGCAGAACGACATCCGCCACCTCGTGGCATACGCGAGCGACCGCGGCATTCGCGTCGTGCCCGAGTTCGACATGCCGGGACATTCCGCCTCGTGGTTCGTGGGCTACCCACACCTGGCCAGCGCACCCGGCCCGTACACGCTCGAGGAACGATTCGGCGTATTCGATCCGGTGTTCGATCCGACGCGCGAGAGCGTCTACCGCTTCCTGGACCGCTTCATGGGCGAGATGGTGAAGCTGTTTCCCGACCGGTACTGGCACGTGGGTGGCGACGAAGTGAACGGCCACCAATGGAACGACAGTCCGCACATTCGCGCCTTCATGCGCCGCCACAAGCTGAAGGACAACGACGCGCTGCAGGTGTACTTCAACACGCGCCTTGCGCGCATCCTCGAGAAGCATCACCGCCACATGGTAGGGTGGGATGAGATCATGACACCGGGGCTGCCGAAGACGGTGATCGTCCAGTCGTGGCGCGGCGTGCAGTCGCTCGTGGACGGCGCGAAGCAGGGGTATCAGGGCATCCTCTCGGCCCCGTACTATCTGGATGCCATGCGGAGCGCCGGCGAGTACTACAGCGCCGACCCGCTGCCAGCCGATGCGGGGCTCGACGCCGACGAAGTCGGTCGCATTCTGGGCGGTGAGGTGTGCATGTGGGGCGAGCTGGTGACGCCGGAAAACATTGACTCGCGCATCTGGCCGCGAACCGCGGCCATCGCCGAACGACTGTGGTCTCCGCAGCGCGTGACCGACGTCGAAGACATGTACCGGAGACTGGCCGTCACCAACGTGGCGCTCGAGCAGCTTGGCAGCGAGCAGCTCACGGGCCCGGCGAAGATGCTGCGCCGGCTGGCGAATACTCCGGAAGACCAGGCGCTGCGTGATCTCGCGCGCCTGGTGGAGCCCGTGAGTCTCGGCGGCCACATGCGCGGGCGACGCACGTCGCCGCTCACACCGCTCACCGCGCTCGGCGACATCGTGACGCCCGACGCACCCGAGCGGCGCGTGCTGCGCGCACAGGTGCTGGCGCTGCTGCAGGACGCGCCGTCCTATCAGGCAAACCGGGACGCGCTGGCGCAGACGTTCGCGCGGTGGCGCGCGCTCCCGGCCCGTCTCGACTCACTCACGACCGTTGCGCCGCTCGCGCGCGACGCCGACAGCGCGAGCGCGAACCTCGCGGCGCTCGGTGTCGCCGGACAGCAGGCACTCGCGTATCTGGCCGGCGGCACACCGGCGCCGCCACAGTGGACGAGCGAAACGCTCGCCCTGCTCGAACGCGCGGACCGGCCGGCTGCGTTGCTGCATCTCGCCGTCGTCCCCGCGATGCGCACACTGGTGACGGCCGCCGGGCGTGGCGGGCTCGGCACGCAGTAACGGGCGCGCAGCGGCGGGCGCGCAGCGGCGGGCGCGCAGCGGCGGTACTTACAGAGGCGCGGCTGGCGCCAGTCAGCGCAACCGGATCACATCGACGAGCGGTGCCGCCGACTGCGGCACCGCCGCGTGATAGTCCTCGCCGAGGAGCGCTGCCAGCGTAGCCGCGATCTGACTCTGGGTCACGGTCGCGGTGCGTGTGCGTTCACCGAGTGCGGGTGTGTCGGGACCCAGCACCGCGATCCAGATGTCCTCGGCGCCCTCGACATCCTTGCCGTGATCGCGCCAGGTATCGAGACCGCTGCCGCGCCCGTGGTCCGTCGTGATGATGAACGTCGTGCTGCCGCGATATTCCGGCATGCTCTGCACGGTGTTCCACAGCTCGGCGATGAACGCATCCACGTGGTGCGCGGCACGCAGGTAGTGATCGTAGCGCCCCATGTGCGCCCACTCATCCGTCTCGCCATAGCCCACGAACAGCGCGCGCGGAAAGTGCCGCGTGATGTAGTCCATGGCGGACACGTTGCCGAACGAATCGTAGGCGAGATCACTCCAGAGCTGCGTCGTGCTGGCGTACAGTCCATTGATCAGTCTTTCCCGAGGCGTGAGCGTGCCGTCGAAAGGCTGGTCCCACCCTGCGCGGACGTAGAGGCCGCTGCGCGCGCGATTGAAAATGTCGTCGAAGGCGGACCATGTGCCGAAGACCGCCTCTTCGCCGCCGAGCGCGGGCCGATGGCTCAGCCACTCGAACACGGTGACGTTCGGATTCGGTCCAGCGCTGTTGCTGTTGATGCGCGGATCAGCGTGGCCGGTCAGCATCTCGTTGTATCCGGGATACGAGAACTTGAGGCCGTTGGTGACCGTGGCGACGCTCCCGGAGTCCACGTCGCCGTAGATCTGCCCGTGCTCGGCAATCTCATTCCAGAGGAACGGCATGAGCGCCGCGCGCCGCTCGGCCGCCGTTGCGCGCCAGAAGTCATGGCGGAGCGCCGTCGTGTCGTCCACGCCGCCGTGCGCGTGGTGCATGAGCGCGGAGTCCGCGCCGCGGAACACATCCTGCCAGCGCATGCCGTCGGTGACGATCAGCACGACGTTGCGGGTGCGATGGCCGGCCGGTCCCGGGGGCATGATGGGTGCAATGCGCGGAGCGGCGCAGGCGAGGGCGAGGAGAGCGATCGCTGTCGTGCACAACGAGGCGAGGACGCTCCTGCTCGACGCGTGTGTCATTCCTGGGGATCGAAGTGTACGATCATGCCCGATTATGAGGAGACCGACTTCGGCTCCTTGTAGATGAATTCCTGCTCGACCACTCTTGCAGCCAGACACCCACCAACACGTGCCGGGAAGAACGTCCATCGTACGAGGGCGGTGCGTGCGGCATTGACGAACTCCGTGTAGAACTCACCGAGCCGCCCGGTGAGTCGGGGTTTCGAGGAATACCAGATGTCACGAATGGAGCTCGGGTCGGCATGTCCAAGAGTGTCCACGACGAACTGGAGGAAGATCTTGGCTGTGGCACGTGCACTCTCGGTGCTCCACGGATACCTCGGCGTCATACTCCTTCGCACCAGGACAGGTTCTTCCCATGGAACGGCGAGGGTAAGCGCGGGGATCTGAATCGGCTTGAGCAGCGGCTCGACCTGATGTGATCGGCGGACGACAGGTGCCATGAGACTCAAATTGAACTTGAGAGAATCCAGCGTCGTATCAGGCCACACGAAGGCGGCACCCGCGGCGAGTGCGGCCGCAAATGCGCGGGACAACAGGGCAGACCCCTTCGTGTCCCCAGTGTCCTGCTGGGGGCGTGACGTCATGCGTCCGTCGCGCCATGCGGTGACGGTGATCGGCCTGTCGAGGCTCCGCCAGTCGAGCGCAGAAGAACCGACCGGCAGCGTGTCGCCCCGTGCGCCAAGCATGGCCCTGAGCTGTTCCGCCACGGCTTGCACCAGCACGCTCACATTCGCGATGGCCCCACTCGTCCGGTCATCCGGCGCGGCCGCGACCATGGAGTCCGCTACCACGTACACCAGAACCGGCACCATTGAATCCGCCGGAATGGACATCAGGCAGGACGTCGTCGCAGCGGCGGAGGTCGAGGAGGTCTGGGCGCGCAGTACGCGCGGCCAGGTGAGTCCGGACAGCGCGAAGACAACCCATAGCAGCGACAGCGACCCCGGAGATAGTCTCATATGAATCGCGCGGCGTGTCGGAGTCGGAGATCTGATACTGACGCGGGGATTCAGCACGGCGGGCCTCCGATATTACAGGAGCGTGGCACATGTCGCCAGATGCGGCGACCGCCAGACCACGAACGGAGAGAGAACAGGCACCACCCTCTCCGCTGACGATTCGGGATCCTGCGGAGTTTTCCGGCACTCGTACCCTCCGCGGCTACTTCGCTATCGCCTGCCTGGCGAAGTACTCGCGTTTGAATGCGTCGAACACCTCGTCAGTGAACAGCTCGTCCGCGATGGCCGCGATCTCCTCCGCTTCACGCCAGGCATCGCGCAGCGCCTGCAACTCACCCGCGAGGGCGCGCCGCTCGTCATCCTCGTTGGCGGCCATTTCAAGGGCGAGCCGGTCCGCCACAGGCAGCCGGTAGAGCGGCGTGCGCAGCTCACTCCCGGTCCCACCGCGCGCCCAGAACGATCGGCTGGCGAGCCGCACGGCCAGACGCTCCGCGAACGAGTAGCCGGGAGGGAGCTCGCCCTCGCCGTTCCGGACATCGGGCACGCGCCCCCACGAGGTGCGCAGCGTGAGCGAGGCCACTCGGGAGAAATAGCCGTCGGGATCGCCGGCGTCGTCCAGCTTGGCGATCGCCGTGCGCACGTCGCCCGTGCCCGCCACGCCGCCATTCAGCGTCGCCAGCAGCTTTGCAGCCGTCCGCAGACTCGCGCTCTCGCCGAGCGTGGCGACGCCGTGGTCATGTCGCACGACGAGCCGCCACGGGGCATCGCGATCCGGACGCAGCAGCTCGGCCTGGCGGAGGTGGCGATAGCGAATGAGCACGGGTGCGCCATGCGCCGTCTTCGCGCGCGCCAGCACCGAATTCTCGCGCCCGAACGTACGCATGCGCAGCAGCGTGTCATCGCTCAGTCCGAGCGACGACGCGTAGCTCGCGAACGCCTGTCCCGCGTGGCGCGCGAGGAATCGTCCGCCGCGGCGCACGAGTCCGCGCGGCGGTTGCGACCCCGACAACGGCACGCGCGCGCCGTAGCGCCACGAGGCGATTTCGGGGAACAGCGCCGGCCCAATGCGGATGAGCTCGAACCCCGGCTGAAAATGCGCGAGGCCGATGTTGTCGGTGGATACCCGGAGCCGCGTGCCGCGATAGAGTCGCTCGCAGCGATCGAGGGCCTCCCAGCGCTCGTCGAGCGGAGTCAGGTTCCAGCAGCCGCACCGCGTGCACACGACCCAGAGACGCCCCCGGGCGGCATCGAAGGCCAGGCGGCGCCCCACGGGACAGTCGGGGACCGCGTCGTTCGTACCGAGATGCGTGTTGCAGAAGAGACAGGTGGCGTACATGGCAATGCCGGGTGCGCGGCGACGATGGCGTGCGCCGGCATCGTTCCGTCCGCGGCCGGCGTCGCATCCATGATGCATGACGGTACGGTCGCCGTGCCAGCCCGGTTCCCGCGGTGCTGCGCGGCGGTGAGGCGGAAGTGCACGCGTCGTGGGTACCTTTCCCCAGGGCCGGTGTCGCACCAGGCGCGGCGGGCCGGCCCGCACCTGTCATCGCGCCACGCGCGGCCCGCACCGCACATCGCATGTCATCCTACGCCATCGTCACCGCCAAGGGCGCGCGTCGCTGGGCACATGGTCACCCATGGATTTACCGCAGTGATCTCGCCGTTCGCCCCTCCGGTCCGGCGGACGCCGTCCTCGTCATGGACGAGGAGCGCTATCCGCTGGGACGCGCGCTCTGGAGTCCACAATCGGAGATCTCGCTGCGACTCCTCGAGCGCAACGCGGACATCGCGATCGGCGCACCGTGGTGGCGCGACCGGCTGGCGCAGGGCATCCAGCGGCGTGCGCCGCTCGCCGGGCTCGCGAACGCGTATCGCCTGGTGCACGGCGAAGCGGACGGTTGTCCATCGCTCATTGTGGATCGCTACGATCGATGGATTGTCGTCCAGCTCCTGAGCGCCGGGGTGGAGCACTTTCGACGCGACATCGTTGTCGCGCTGGAGGAGCTGCTGTCGCCCGCCGGCATTCTGGCGCGCAACGATGCCGCGGTGCGGGAGAAGGAAGGGCTCGCGCGCGAGACGGTGCTGCTTGCGGGTGACGTGCCGCGCGAGATCGAGGTGCGCGAGGGGGACGTGCGCTACCTGGCAGCGCCGTGGGATGGCCAGAAGACCGGCGCGTTCCTCGACCAACGCGAAAACCGGGAGCTGGTGGGCGCCCTGGCGCGCGGGCGGGCACTCGACTGCTTCTCCTATCACGGATCATTCGCGCTGCATCTGGCCCGGCGCGCCGAGCAGGTGATCGCGGTGGACTCGTCGGCGGGCGCGATCACGCGCGCGCGGGCGAACGCCGCACTCAATGGACTGGGAAACATCGAGTTCGTGGAGGCGAACGTTTTCGACTATCTGCGCGCACAGGAGAGCGCCGGCGCGCGCTATGAGACGATCGTGCTCGATCCGCCCGCCTTCGCGAAGACGCGCGCGGCGCTCCCGGGCGCGCTCCGCGGCTACAAGGAAATCAATCTGCGCGCCATGCGCCTCCTGAGCCCCGGCGGCGTGCTGTTCACGGCGAGCTGCAGCTTCCACCTCACGCTGCCGCGTTTCCTCGAGATGCTTGCCGCCGCCGCGGCCGACAGCGGCCGGCGTATCGCGCTGCGTGACGTACGGGGACAGCCGCTGGATCATCCGGAAATTCTGACGATTCCGGAGAGCGGGTACATCAAGGGAGCGGTGGTGGAAGCGATGGGATAGCCGTCGCG
>JBOHTE010000759.1:0-1718 GCA_050733555.1 Gemmatimonadaceae bacterium
GTGCTGCACCGCGTGCATCCGCTGCCGATCTATCATCCGCGCATCACGTTTCCAGTGGGACTCGCGTTCGTGCTGGCGGGTATCCTCATCAATGCCGCCGGCATTCGCGAATTCCGGCGCGCGCAGACGTCGTTCATCCCGACGCAGCCCAGCACCGCGCTGCTGCAACGCGGCCCGTTCGCGTGGACGCGCAATCCACTCTACCTCTCAATGACGCTCGTCTACATCAGCGTCTCGCTGCTGCTGCAGTCGCTCTGGCCACTCATCTGTCTCGTTCCCGTGCTCGTCCTCATGCACTACGGGGTGATCCGGCGCGAGGAGCGGTACCTGGAGCGGATCTTCGGCGACGCGTATCGCGAGTACACCGGACGCGTACGGCGCTGGTTCTGACCGGCGCAGCAATGTCGTCTCCGCGAATCAGCCGGCCCTGAGCTGATAGAGCAGATCGTCCTCGAGTCGATAGAGCAGTGGCGCGACGGTGATGGCGGGATAGAGGTCGCGCAGGCGATCGGTTTCGCGCAGCACGAAATCCACTTCGTTGTCGATGCCGAATTTCGGCACGCTGTCGGCGTAATGCCGTTCGGCGCGCGCCTCGTCCCATCCGGCGCGCTCGACCATGCCGCGCACGAACTCGTCGTGCAGTCGCGACACGCGCACCATGCCGCAGTCGGTGTGTGCGATGAGCACCATGGTGTCCACGCCTCCAATCGCGATCGCGAAGGAGATGCGGAATTCATTGTCGCGCATGTTCGCCCCGGCCGTGCGCAGCACGTACGCAAAGTTCTGCGGGGTGCGCAGCATCATGCGGCTCTCCATGCACATGCCGATCAGCAACTTGCGCTCCGGCCCCGAGCCCTGCGCGCGTGCGAGGTTGTGATACTCGAGCAACAGCCCGACGGGAGTGGTGCGATATTCGGGGAGGATATCGGAGCGGTAGTTGACGGGGATGATGTCCGGCATGCGCTCCGGGGATAAAAGGGTTGGATCCAGAAGGGAGCAGACTGTAATTGAAATGAAACGGCCCGCGATCAAAAGGGTCAGAGTTGATTGAAACCGGGAATCGGCAAACGGGAATGGGGAATGGTGGAAATGGGGAATGGGGAGGCCGATTCCCCACTCCCACGATTCCCCATTCCCGATTGCCCCTTCCCAAGGGCGGGGTGGCGTGGGGCGGTTGATTCCCGATTCCCGATTGCCCATTCCCAGGGGCGGAGTAGCGGGGAGTGGAGCGATCGCCCCTCACGCGCCGCGAATCGTCACGGCGGGATCCACGCGCGCGGCCCGGCGCGCGGGGAGCCAGCTCGCGAGCAGGGCCACCACAATCAGCAGCGCCGGGGCAACCGCGAACGTCACCGTGTCCAGCGCGCCCACTCCAAAGAGCAGCGAACGCATGACTCGCGTGAGCGCCACCGCGCCCGCAAGGCCGAATGCCGTACCCAGTACCGCCGTCCAGGCGCCCTCGCGCAGAATGAGCCGCACCACGCGCGCCTCCGTCGCCCCGATGGCCATGCGAACGCCAATCTCGCGCTGCCGCTGCGTCACCGAGTACGCGATGAGGCCGTACAGACCCGTGGCCGCCAGCACGAGCGCCAGCGCCGCGAACGCGCCCAGGAGCACCGTGCTGAATCGCCGGCTCGTCATGGAATGCGACACGAGCATCTCACCCGATTCGACGTGCGTGAGCGGGAGCTGGGGGTCCATGCTGCCGACCACGTGAC
>JBOHTE010000760.1:0-29316 GCA_050733555.1 Gemmatimonadaceae bacterium
CCATGAGGCTGCCGTATTCGCGACTCGCCGCCTGCTGGCGGGTGACGAGCGAGCTGCGTGTTTGCATCATGTTCTGAATCACAGGGAGCGCGCGCAGCAATCCCTGCACCGATGGCTCCGTGAGTTCCGGCCCTCCTGCAGTGGGTGCCGCCGCCGTTTCTGTGTGTGTTGCTTTCTTGGCCTTCTTCATGAGGCTGCCGAACTGTGCGGACGCGCTGCCCGGGACACCGAGCGAAAGGGCCAGTCCGACTGCAAGCAGATGCGAGATGAAGCGTGGCATGAATAGCTCCCGAACGAGTCAGTGGGATCCGGCTCGACGCCGGCGAGGCCGGGACGAGAGGGCGCCGCGCACACCGCCGCGCACAGGTGTAACGCGGGCAAGCCCGCGCGACTCTCACGTTGTCGCTGAAATGCTGTCCGTGTCCGTTTGTCGGAGCGCGGTCGGAGGCGCGCGGGCAGCACACCACAACGACAGGGCGTCCGGCGGCAACCGCCGGACGCCCGGGTTGAAGATGGAAGGGCAGGAGCCGGTTCCCCGTGCCGGCCCCTCGTGCATGGGCCTACTGGCCTCGCTTGCCCATGCGACTTCGCATGTCTTCCAGGTTCTTGTCGAACGTCTTCTGCTGGTCGGGCGTGAGTACGTTGCGAATGTCAGCCGTTTCCTTCTGCATGAGCTCACGCCGCTGCGCCCGCGCATTGGCATCGGGCGGCGAACCCGGCGTGAAGGCCGGCATCTGCGACCGGTAGTTCGTCTGGATTGAATCAACGGACGCCTTCTGGGCGCTGCTCAGGTCAATGCCCTTGAGCAACTGGTCCATCATGCGGGCTCGTCCACCAGCCTGTCCGCCCTGCTGGCTTGCCTGATCGCTCTGAGCGCTCACCGTGGTCGCGGCTCCGCCCAGAAATGCGAGTGCCAGAATAGCGATGTACACGCGCTTCATGATATCCCTCCGGAGGATGGTTGTAGCCGGGAGCCGGTTGCAGTGGCCTCCTGCTGTCTGCTGCCGGCTTCTGGCCCGACAACCTTTACGCGCCCCCGTCGTGTGGCGTTGCGGGGCTCGCGCCACTCTTGACGCGCGGCAGGTTAAAGCGCGACAATCGAGGGATGTATGCTGACTCGATTGTCCGCCGTACGGCGATATGCACCCTCCTGCTGGTGGCTTGCGTGGCTACTGGTGAAGCGGCGCATGCGCAGATTGTCCCGGCGGGGAATCCGGTGGCATTCGGCACGGACAGTCTCTACGCCAAGATTTTTCTCGCGATTGGCGACGGTGCGTCGCCGGCCTTTCCCATTCGGGGCGTGCATTTCCTGCTGATCGCGGCGAACGGCGACACCACGCGACTGGCGACCGATGGAGCAGGTGCCGCGGCGGCCTATGTCGTGCCGGGTGATTACGAACTGGAGTCGCGTGATCCCGTGAACTGGAGAGGGAGCGACTACTACTGGAAGATGCGCCTCTCGGTCGCGCCGGACATGTCCGACCTGGTGCTCAGCGTGGCAAACGCGGCGCCGCCGATCGTACCCAGCCTGGCATCCCGCGATCCGCGAGGAGATCTCGGAAGCGCCGTCACCGATGCGAGTCGTGTGACCTCGCTCCGCGATCGCCCCGTCCGCACAAATCGTCGTACCATCGAGTCACCGCGCGGCGTGCGCTGGGAGGTGTTCGAGCAGTACTTCAGCCCCGCGGCGGTGGTGGGAAAGGATCTGCCGCTACCCAACTCGCTCAAGGTGCTGGTGTTCGACCAGCCGGCCGAAACCCGCCAGCTCGACGCCTTTCCGAACGACTGGCGTGACATCCCGGACAGCGCGCTGGTGGCGTTGCTGCAGAAGGCGACGCGCACTCGGCCGTAGCGCGCGTTCAGCGCGCGCCCGCCTGGGAGCTCCGCGCGAGCAGCAGGGCGCGCCCGGCGCGACTGAATACCGCGTTCGTGTACCGCGCGCATCGCTCACTCTTCCCCCGGCACCCATTGTAGCGTCGCAGGGCTTCCGTGAGCGAATCCGAGCTGTCGATGGCCATGCGCAGAATGCGCGTGCCGTAGCACACGTTCACGTCCGCATTGCGCAGGTCATCGCCACATCCCTTGATCTGTTTGCGCCAGAAGGGCTGCACCTGCATAACGCCTACGGAACCGTCGTGCGCCCGCGCCCGAATGTCGAGCTGGGGATTCTCCACCCCAATCACGCCCACCAGCAGCAGCGGATCAATCGACTGGCTGCGCGCGTGCCGCACGACGGCGGCCGCCACGACCCGCGCACGTGACTCGCTGGCCCCATTCGCGCGAAGGAGTGAGGTGATCAGCCTCACCGAGTCGGACACCACCTCCCCCGTGCTCACGACGGACACCGCCGTGTGTGTGAGGATGCTGTCCAGCGCTTCGCTGTCGGCGGGGACCTGCGCGTGTACGCGTGGCGCGAGCAGCGCGAGCGCCACGAGCAGGAAGGGCGAACGGGCAATGCGGCGCATGACGTCCTCCGGTTGTCGCGGTTATGAGGGTGTGACGATGCGAGAGCACCACGGCAACGGGGAATGGGGAATCGGCAATCGGGAACGGAGAATTGGGGGGAATCGCCAATCGATCCCCCCGCCCCCCCGATCCGCCGTTATCTTCTAGACTCGTCCTCCCTCCATTCCCCATTTCCACGGTTCCCCATTCCCGTTTGCCGATTCCCCAAGTCCCCATTCCCCATTCCCCATTCCCCATGCACGGGCTGAAGGGTGAGCGCGTCCTCATGCGCATCCACATCGGAGAGCGCGACAAGTATCACGGCAAGCCGTTGTATCAGGCAATCGTCGAAATGCTCCGCGCGCGCCACTACGCCGGCGCCACGGTGTTCCGCGCGATCATGGGCTTTGGCGCCACCGCGCACCTGCGCACCGACCGGGTGGAAACGCTCTCGCTCGACCTGCCGGTGATCCTGGAGTGCATTGATACCGAGGAGCAGATCGAGGCGATCTTGCCGGAGTTGGACACGATGATCGGCGGCGGGCTCATCACGCTGGAGCGTGCCCGGGTCATCATGTACCGCCCCGATCTGCCACCCGAACGCCGGTCAGGGAGTTGGCCGGTGGACGTCAGCGGCAAGTGGAAGCCGTAGGGCGCTCCGAGTCGGATAGGCGTCCACTTGACCATCGCGTGAATCACTCGTCATCTTGAGGACAGACAACGAATGGGCGATGGAGTTCGCCATGAACCGCTGCGAGCCTGCAGCTGATGACTCCTGCGTGACACAACGCGCAGGGGTCTTTTTGTGTCCTGTGCGCACCCCCACCGACCTTTTCACCAGCGCACTCCCATGGTGTGGTTCGTCGCAGTTGGCAGCGCCGCCGGCGGCGCCATTCGATATCTGCTTGGCCTGTTCATTCAGCAGCGGCTGGGCGGGACGTTTCCCCTTGGTACGTTGGTCATCAACATTTCGGGCTCGTTGCTGCTCGGGTTCCTGTTGCACTATGCACTGGCCACCCCCGCAATCAGTCCTGAGCTGCGCGGCCTGCTCACCACCGGCTTTTGCGGCGGTTACACCACGTTCTCTACGTTCAGCTACGAGACTGTGAGCATGATGCAGGAGGGCGACTATCGCCACGCTGCGCTCTACATCGCACTGAGCATTCTGGTCTCGCTCGCCGGAGTGTACATGGGCATCACGCTGGCGCGCGAGACGCTCGCCGTGCGAGCGCGCATTTGAGAAGTGTTGGACGACTCCCGTATGACCATTCGCTCTGCGCCCTCGGCGCCACCCGCAGGTGGAGGCGCGCGCCGCACTCTCTCCCGCGGCAGCGCCATCCGCTTCGTCGTCTTCCTTGGTGTGGTGAGCCTCTTCGCCGACATGACGTACGAAGGCGGCCGCAGCATCACCGGGCCATACCTCGAATTGCTCGGCGCGAGCGCGACGGTCGTCGGCGTCGTCGCCGGGTTTGGTGAGCTGCTCGGCTACGGCCTGCGCCTGGTGTCTGGTTACCTCAGCGACAGGACCGGCCGCTACTGGACCATCACGCTCGTGGGCTATGCCGTGAACGTGTTAGCCGTCCCGGCGCTTGCCCTCACCGGTAACTGGCCTGCCGCGGTGGCGCTGATGATGCTCGAACGCACGGGCAAGGCGATCCGCAAGCCCGCCCGCGATGCGATGCTCGCCCACGCGACGAGCGAGATGGGACGTGGCTGGGGCTTCGGACTGCACGAAGCGATGGACCAGACGGGGGCGCTCATCGGCCCGCTCATCGTGGCGCTCGTGCTGCATGCACGTGGCGGTCACTATCGCGCGGCGTTCGCCGTGCTGGTCGTGCCGGCGCTGCTCGCGGTGACAGTGCTGCTGATGGCTCGCGCGCAGTATCCGAGGCCGGCCGATCTCGAAGTGAAGCACGCCGGGTTCCAGGCCAGAGGTGTTCCACACACCTTCTGGATGTATGCGGTGGGAAGCGCTCTCATTGCCGCAGGCTACGCCGATTTCCCCCTCATCGCGTATCACTTCGCCAAGGCATCCATCGTGACGCCGACGGTGATTCCGATTCTCTACGCGGTCGCCATGGGCACCGCCGGCATTACGGCGCTCGCCGCGGGACGGCTGTACGACCGCGTCGGTCTCCCCGTCCTGATTGGCGCGGCCGCGCTCGCGGCGGCATTCGCACCGCTCGTGTTCCTGGGTGGCGTCACCCTTGCCGTAGCGGGCATGGTGCTCTGGGGGATCGGCATGGGAGTCCAGGACTCGATTCTGCGGGCCGCGCTCGCCGCCATGGTTGCCGCCGATCGCCGCGCTGGCGCGTACGGCGTATTCGACACCGTCTTTGGCGGCGCGTGGTTTCTGGGCAGCGCTCTCATGGGCGTACTCTACGACCACTCGCGTCTCGCCCTCGTGGGATTTTCGGTCGTCGCGCAACTCGCCGCACTACCCGTTCTGTTCGTCGTCGCGCGGCAGATGCGTCGGACGCATGCGCCAGAAAGCCGGTGAGAGAGCTCAGCGTCCGGCGAGCAGTTTCGCGATCGCCGTGAATTCCGCGTGCAATTCGTCCATTGCGGGATCCACGACGCTCGCCGCAGCCGAGTCCACCGCACCGTAACCCCGCAGCATGGTCGCGTAGCTGTCCTCGACGCGGAGCAGCTCGGCGGTCACGATGGCGCGGATGGCCCGCTTGCGCGATGCCTCGCGGGGTTCGACTCCCAGTCGCCTGCCAATCACTCGAACGTGCTCACGCACGAGCGCGAGGCGCGCCAGCAGCGGCTCAACTGTGCCGGGTGGCAGATCGTCGGCCCAGCGTGTCAGCTCTCGCGCAGGCTCCGACTCACGCCGGGCAAGGCGCTCGATCTCGGCCAACGAGTCCTCGATCATGGCGAGCAGCACGGCGAAGTGGTTGCGCTGCGGCTTGTTGAGCAGGGTCGCGTGAGTCATGGGCGAGAAGATAAGGGCATGGGTCCAACCTCGTGAGCGTGACCCATCGCACCGTCAACCAAACCGCCCTTTTTCGCGTCATCGCGACTCGTCCAATCGACATACTCCGCCTGCGGCGTCTGCCTCGGATGTGCGGCGGTTGCATGCAACATCTCGTCGCGTGGTCGCGACATCGGAACGCAAGCGCCTGGAACGATGATACGACGAGAAACGCATGAAGTGCCCAATCCACAAGGAGATGATTAGGCTTCGTTCATGAACTTGCTACCGCGCCAAAATCCGTGCGGCGGCACGATTACTGAGTTGGAGGGTGAGAAGCTACTGCTCCGTGTTCTTCTGCCTGGAGGACCGTTGTTCCTGCCGGGCGCTGGTTCAGCGCGCGAGGTGCGTAATGCTCCCAACTCCGAGAAAGGACGTAATCTTCAAGCGCTTGCGCGATGGAGCCGTTGTCTACCATTGCGCCGACGAGATCTACTTCGGGCTGAACGCCGAAGGCGCTCGCCTGTGGGAACTGTTGCCACCCACATCGACAACGCTCGACGAAGTCGTTGACCGCATGGTCGCAGAGCATCCTGAAATGGATCCCGCCATCATTCGCGAAGACGCCGAGGAACTGTTCGAGTCGCTCGAAAAGTTCGGTTTGATCACGACGTTGCCGGCTCGCGCCGCGTGAGCGCACTGCTGGGCGTGTTTGGCGCACCCGGGGCCGCGGCGGATCCGCGGCAGGCCGCCCGCATGCTCGGCGCCATGGCGTCACGTGGTGCGGATTGCTCGGCCGTTCGCCGTATCGGGACCGTGGTGCTCGCGGCGGCACGCCATGCGTGGGAGCTGGATACGGCGTTGTCCGGTTCCGTGATCGTCGCCCTGCGGGACGATGTCGCCGTCGCCGCCGACGCCTCGCTGTTCTATCGCGCGGATCTCGTTCGCAAGCTGCGCGAGCGCGGCATCAGGCCATTGGGTGACTCGCCGAGTCAGCTCATTCTCTCGGCATACCTGGCCTGGGGTGTGGACTGCTCGCGCGAGCTCGAAGGAGATTTCGCCTTCGTTGTCTGGGACGCGCGAACGCGGTCGGTGTTCGCGGCCCGTGACTTCACCGGAAAGCGTCCGCTCTTCTACGCGCAGGCCGGAGACGGCCTGCTCGTCGCCTCCTCCATTGCGGCGCTGGAAGCGCATCCGGACTGTCCCCGGGAGCTGGATCTGGCGGTGCTCGCCGAAGAGGTAGGCGCGCTCACCGGTTCGGAAACGGACACGTGCTGGAAGGGAATCCAGCGGCTGGCGCCGGGACACTCGTTGCGGTGGCGTGCCGGAGAGCCACCGCACACGGCGGAGTGGTGGCAGGTGCCTGAGTTTTCCGACGGCGGCGGCACGCCGTTCGACGACGCGGCAGACGAGCTGCGTGCCTTGCTCCTGGCCGCGGTGAACGAGCGGATGGCTGTGACCGGGCCCACGGCTCTCTGTCTGAGCGGCGGGTGGGACTCGCCGTCGCTCTTTGGCGTGGGGCGGGAGCTGTTGCGCTCCGCTGGCGACACGACGCGCCGGCTGGAGCCGATCTCCATCAGCTTCCCGCCTGGTGATCCGGGGCGCGAGGATGATGTGATCTCGAGCATTGTCGCGTATTGGAAGGCGGACACAACGTGGTTGCGGTCGGACGACATTCCGCCGCTCGATGACCTCGTCGAACGCGCGGCTCGTCGGGAGGAGCCCTTCCCGCACCCGTTCGAAATGATGAACCGCGCTCTGGCGCGTACGAGCCAATCGCTGGGTACCCGGATCGTGCTGGACGGCAATGGCGGTGATCAACTTTTTCAGGTGTCCACGGCCTATCTGACCGATCTCTTCACGTCAGGCAGATGGCCGAGTCTGGCACGGGAGTGGCATGCTCAGGGTGGTAGGGGGTGGCAGAGTCTGCTTGGTCAGACCGTGTTGCCATCCTTGCCGGCAGGAGTACTGCACCGGATGGCGGCGGTGGGTGGCAAGGCGGCTCGTGCGGCCACGCTCGAGCGGCGGCCTCCACCATGGATGAGCGCACGGTTCGTGCGTGAACATCGGCTGCTCGAGCGTGAACGCTTGCACGTGCCCGCGCGGGGAGACCGCAGTCACTCGGCGTATGAGACTGCCTGGCAGCTCACGCGACCGCTTGTGGGTCGCATGACGGCACTGCTGGGGACGTTCGCGATGGAAGAGGGTGTGGAACACCGGTCTCCGTTCACCGACTCGCGGGTGTTGGCATTTGCCGCATCGCGACCGGTGACTGACCGGCGGTCCGGGCGGGAAACCAAGCGGCTGCTGCGCCGCGCGGTGAAGGGGCTGTTGCCGGAGGCGGTGCTCGCACCGCGCCCGTATCGCACCGGAAGTCCAATCAGGTATCTCACGGGCGCGATCCGCGGCACGATGCCTTCGCTGATCGAGCGTACCATGAAGGAGCCGGTGCTGGGTGATCTCGGCATCCTGGACCCGAAGGCGTTTCGGCAGTCGTGGGACGAGAGCGTGAGGCAGGACGATCTGAATCTGTGCGTGTCGCTTTACCTCACCATGGAAGTCGAGCTCTGGTTGCGAGCTCGTGCGGTGCACGACATTGGTGCAGTACGTCGGTCACAATCGGCCTACGCACGACTGGCCATTGTCAGTTGAAGCTGTGCGAAGGCGGCGCGGCCACGAGGGTCGCGTCACCACCGGGTACCGTATCGCCCGGGATTTTAACAAGGAGGGCCCTTGATGTATTCAGCACCTCGCGTGGAGCGCTTCGGAACTCTGCGTGATCTCACGCAGGGCAAGAGCGACCCGGGTTGGGACCTGTCCGTTGGCATTGGCGAGGACGCCAATCAGCCCAGCGGTTGTACCGCCAATGCCGCCCCCGGTTCTGCCGCGGGTTGCATCGGCGGACGTTCCTGACAACTGAAGGTGGCGGAAGATCCGGCACTCGGGTCTTCCGCCACGTTCAGTCTCCCATCTGCATGCCTGACTATTCCGTGTACGGCGGATCTTTGCGTTCGGAGGTCCCCTTTTCATTTTTGCCCATCGCCACGGGTGCCCCGCGCTGGTGTTTCCGGCGTGCGCCGGGTGCGCCGGCGCGCAGCGCTGGCGAGGAGCTGGGCGAGGACCGCGTCGACGGCCCGCTTAATGTTCGCCTCTATCGGCACGACGGAGGCTTCCGCCTGGTGTACGACGACAGTGGCACATTCGACGTGAACGCGGCCGGCACCCACATTGACTGGTTCGAAGCACCTGGTGCCGTCATGGAGGCCGTGCAGCTCGATGTATTGGGCCGCGTGCTGCCCACCGCCATGTACGCTGCCGGTGCCCTGTGCCTGCATGGCAGCGCCGTGCAACTGAACACCGGCGCCGTTGCCTTTCTCGCACCCAAGGGACATGGCAAGTCCACACTGGCGCACGCCCTGGTGGGTGCGGGGGCGCGTCTCGTGTCCGACGACGTCGTTCCCATCGACCTCGACGCCGCGCCGCGCATGCGCCCTGGCGTAGCGCATGTGCGTCTGCTGCGGGACGCCGCGCGACACTTGCGCGTCGGCGACGGACACCGCACGGGAGCCGGCGGCAAGCTGGTGATCGAGCCGGGCGAGCTGTTCGACGCGGCGACCGAGCCCCTGCCGGTCGCTGCGCTCTACCGGTTGCAGCCCATGCGTGCCGAAGGCGCCGAGCAGGCGGCGTTTCGCACGCGCCTGACCGGCGTTGCCGCGGCAATGGCGGTGCTGGCGCAGGTGCGACTCGCGCGGCTGCTGGGCGGGGTCGAGGCGCCGGCGTTGCTCGACCGGGCGTCGTGCCTCGCCGAACGCGTACCGGTGTTCACGTTGAACGTCGCGCGCGATTTTCAGCGGCTGCCTGAAGTCGTGGCGCAGGTGCTCGACTGGCACAGCGGCGTCCCGGCGAGGCGGGAAGTCGTCGCGACGTGACGGTCACCCTCACACGACCGGGCGCGCCAGCGCAGATTACTCGCGTGAACGACAGCGCCACGATGGTTCGGGTTGATGGCCTGACCAAACGCTTCCCGGTCCGACGCGGATGGATGGAGACCATTCGCCATCCCTTCGCGCGCGAACACGCCACCGCCCTCGCCGGCGTGACCTTCTCGGTCGAGCGCAGCGAATTCTTTGGCCTGCTCGGTGAGAACGGGGCGGGCAAGACGACGCTGTTCAAGATTCTCGCATCGCTCATCGTGCCGGATGCCGGCACCGTGACCGTGAACGGGCTGGATGTGGTGAAGGACAGCGCGCGCGTGCGCGGCCTCCTCGCGCCGGTGATCGCGGACGAGCGCAGTCTGAACTGGCGATTGTCCGCGCGGGAGAACCTCCGGCTCTTCGCCGCGCTGCACAATCTGCACGGCGCCGCCGGCGAGCACCGGGTGAGCGAACTGATGGAGATCACCGGCATTGCCGACACGGGCACCAAGATGGTCGGACAGTTCTCCTCCGGCATGAAGCAGCGGCTGCTCATCGCGCGCGCGCTGCTCTCGCGTCCCTCGGTACTGCTGCTCGATGAGCCGACGCGCAGCCTCGACCCGCTCGGCGCACGGCGCTTCCGCGAATTTCTTCGCGACGAGATCGTGGCGCGCCAGCGGTGCACGGTGCTCATTGCCACGCACCGGGCGGAGGAAGCGCTCGAGCTGTGTGACCGGATCGCGATTCTGGATCGCGGCGTCGTGCGCGCCGTCGGCACGCCAACCGAGCTCGCCAGCCGGATCGTGGGCGAGCGCTATCACCTCTGGACACTCGCGCCATCGCACCCCGCGCTCGCCTGTCTCGCCGCGCAGGGCACCATCACGAACGTCGTGATCGGCGAACGCGACGAGGATGGCTGGACGCGAGTGCAGCTGGAGATTCCCGGAGGCCCGCGCACGGCGAGCGACGTGATCGCCGCGCTGGCCGCGGAGCACTTGCCCATCGCGTCGTTCGAGCGCGTTCGCCTTCCGCTGGCGGAGCTCATCGAGCGTATCGTCGCCAACCGCAGTGCGGTGTTGACTGATGCATAAGATATTCGCGCTGGTGCGGGCGTCGTGGCTGGTGGGCGCGAGCTATCGCATGGCGATCATCACCTCGTTTGGATCGCTCATCGTGACTGTCGTGCCGGTGTTCTACATCGCGCGCGCGCTGCAGCCCATGATGGGCAAGGTGGTGCAGGGACAGGGCGGAGATTTCTTCGGCTTCGTGCTCGTGGGCATGATCGCGTTCATGTTCATCGGCATCGCGGTCGGCACATTGCCGGGCATCATCAGCGGCAGCGTGAGCTCGGGCACGCTCGAGGCGTATCTCACGACGCCGTCGTCGTTGCCCACCGTACTCGCCGGGCTCATGTCGTACGACTTCCTCTGGTCATTCGCGCGCGCGGTCGTGCTGGTCGTCACTGGCGCGATACTCGGCGCGCACATCGCCTGGGGCCGGTCACTGCTCGCCATTGGCATCCTCGCGCTCATCGTGCTGTCGTATCTGCCGTTCGGTATCCTGGGTGCGTCACTGATGCTCTGGTTCCGCACGACGGGACCGCTCCCCAAGGCGGTGATCGGCCTCTCGGGTTTTCTGGGTGGCGTGTACTACCCCACGCACGTGATCCCGTCGTGGTTGCATTCGGTGTCCTCGGCAATCCCGCTCACCTACGGACTCCGGGCGCTGCGCCGCGTGATGCTCGAGGGAAAGCCGCTCAGTGCGGTCGCGTCGGATCTCGGCATCCTGATGCTGTTCATTGTGGGATTGTGCGCGCTCAGCGTGCTGGCCTTCTCGCGCGCGCTGCATGACGCCAAGCGGAGCGGATCGCTGGCGCAATACTAGGCAGCGGCCTGAAGGACTTCCTGGCCGCGGCGCTCAGGCGCGCTCGTCAGAAACGTCGTGCGGTGTGTGGCCGTTGCGTGACATGATCATGACGACACGCTCCGTCGGCCGATTCTAGCGATCGGGCTGCTCGTCGCCCCTCAGGATTCGCACGACGGCGAGCATCGTCTTCCAGCTTCGTGTCGTCACCGGCGCGCCGAACAATCTGTCAATCTGGCCCAGATATCCGATCGTCTTCATGTGACGACGGTAAACTCCAAATGGGAGCCTCCGGAGCAATTCTGCCAGGAACCTCGCCCGAGCTACAGCCTGGCGAACCACGAACGTGCCTTCGGTCCCCACGCTGACGACGTCGAAGCGGCTCAGCGCTGTCGCGAGAACCTTGGGGCGGAGCGCCCGGTGCCCGCCAACGTTGATCCTGCGAAGGAACGCGACGAAGGCCATAGGGAATCACCGGGCTGGAAATGAGATCGACAGGAGATGCGCGCGATCGCGACACGCTGCGCTCACTCCGCGATCTCCCGCGTTCGACGAGTGTGCCTTTGACCTGACTGACGGCAAAGTCACGGTGCCGGGTCGGCCGGCCATCGATGGCACTCCGCGGTCATCGTGCATGGCGGTTGGGACCCGCATGCGGGCTCGTCCGGCAGGCGCGCGGTTGGGAGGTAAATCGGATTGGCTCACCCAACGCGCTGGGCGGCGTCGCCATCAATCGAGCGTCGAGAACACCAGAGGCGTTCAGCATGTACGAATCACTCTCGTCACGGCGCGCGCAACGTCTCCAGCGGGTTCACTCGTGTTGCCCGGCGGGCAGGAATGTAGCACGCGATCATCGCCGTGGTCAGCATGAGTCCCGCGACTTCGGCGAAGGTTGGCGCGTCGAGTGGCTGCACCCCGAACAGCATGCTGCGGAGAATCGCCGACAGGGCCGCGGATCCGGCGATTCCCATGACAACTCCCGACACGGCCGGAAGCAATCCTTGCCGCATGACCATGGCAATGACGTCGCTGCCCTGTGCCCCGAGTGCGATGCGCACCCCGAACTCACGCCGGCGATCGGCGGTTCCCTGACTGATCACCGCGTACACGCCGATCAATGCAAGCACGAATGCGCAGGCAGCGAACACGGCGAGCAGCACGAGCGTAAATTGACGCGGCTTGATGGATGCGGCCGCGAGCTCGTCGAGCGTCTCGACGTTGGCAAGGGGCAGCGCCGGGTTGAGCTGTTCCACGACGCGCTTGAGATCCCTGACCACCGTGAGCGGCTCGTTCACCGTGCGAAGGACGATTACCATGGCGCCGGTGGACGCCTGTTCGTGCGGAACGTAGAGAATCGGTTCGGCCGGTGCATCGAGCGCCGTCTGCCGAGTATCCGCGACGACGCCGATGATCTGTCGATCCTCGGGCGCGCTGGAGAAGGCCAGCCGGACGCGCTGTCCAACGGGATCCGTGCCCGGCCAATAGCGTCGCGCCATGGCTTCGTTGATGATGGCGACCGGTGCGTGAGCCGAATCATCCGACGCCGAGAACAGCCGGCCCCGGTGCAGCGCGATGCGGAGGGCATCGAATGCGCCGGGTGTGACGGCCGTCATGTGGACCGACGGCTCCTCACCAGGACGAACCGACTGACCGTCCGCGGTGAACTTTCCCTGGTCGGCGTCGATGGGAATGTCGAGCGGAAGCGACGACGTGGCGCCTGCGGCAGTGACGCCCGGAAGCGCCGCTGCGCGCGAGACCAGCTCGTTGATGAAATTCGCGCGCGAGCGCGGCGTCGGGTTCCAGGCGTACACGAAGACCGTCGCCGCCAGCACGTGATCCGACTCGTACCCTCGATCGGCCCCGATGACGGAGACAAAGCTGCGCATGAGCAGGCCCGCCCCGACAAGCAGCATCACGGCGAGCGCCACCTCGGTGACCACCAGCAGGCGGCGGAGCCTGCTTTGCGTGGCGCCACCCGCGGAGCGATCGCCGGATCGCAGGTCGTTCTGCGCACTGCTGCGGCCGGCGCGCATCGCGGGCAGCAGCCCGAACAGAAGTGTCGCGACAACCACGCTCGCGAGCGTAAAGACGAGCGCGCGGCCATCGACCCGCATGGCGTCGAGGCGCGGGATGGACGCCGGACTCACCGCGTGGATCGCCCGGACGCTCCACACCGCGAGAGCGGCGCCCACGAGTCCGCCGATCGATGCGAGCAGAAAATGTTCGGCCAGGAGCTGACGTGCGATGCGCCCAGGCGACGCGCCGAGTGCCGCTCGAATTGCAAGCTCGCGGCTGCGTCGAGCAGTGCGGGTGAGCACCAGGTTCGCCACGTTGACGCACGCGATGAGCAGGACCATGCCAACCGCGCCGAACAGCAGAAGCACGGCTCGGCCGGCGTCCCCGACGATTGCCTGGTCCAATGGCTCAACGGTGACGCCGGCGTTGGCATTTGTCCCGGGATATTCGACGGCGAGTTGCGCCCCGATCCGGCTGGCGTCAGCGCGCGCCGCGTCGAGTGTGACCCCGGGGGCGGGTTTGAGTCGGCCGACGACGTGATACCAGGCGATGTTGCGGATGCGCATCTCCGTCGTATCGAGGACCTTGGGGGCATAGATCTCCATCTTCGAATCGGCGAGATATGCGAAGCCTGCCGGGAGTACGCCTACGATCACCGCCGAGCCGGTGGCGAGCCGCAATTGCTTGCCGATGATGTTGGGATCGGCCCCGAACCGGCGTTGCCACGACGCGTACGTCAGCACGAGCACGCGCGGCGGCCCGGGGGCGAAATCCGTTGGGATGAACAGGCGGCCTAACACCGGGCGCGTGTCGAGCACGGAGAAGAAGTCTCGCGTGACGTTCCAATTGAAGATCTGTTCGACCCCCTCGGATCCCAGGACGCTCAGCGCAAACGGTTCTACCGCGGCCAGGCTGGCGAACGAGCCGCTTCGAGCGCGCCAGTCCACGAAGTTGGCCGGCGCGACGTCACCGTGATCGAGCCCCTTCTTTCTGTCGGTTTGAAACAGCGCGACGACACGTTCGGGATGCGAGAACGGCAGTGGTTTGAGCAGCACGCCGTCGACGACGCTGAAGATGGCGGTCGAGGCACCGATGCCGATCGCCAGGGTGGCTGCCGCCGCGACCGTGAACGCCGGGGTCGCGCGAAGCGACCGAGCCGCGTACCGGAGGTCTCGTCCGGCAGCGACGGCTGCGTCCGCAAGAGCACGTCGTGTGAGCATGGTGCGAAACAGCATCGCGCGATCTCCAGGGCTCGGATCAGGATCTCAGCGCCGGCGAAGTCCTTGACCCAATTCCCGCGACCCGCGCCGGCGTTTACCTCGCCTGCGCCCCGGCCCGGCCATTGATACGATCGTCTCGCACGTTTCCGGGTCGCTCAGGCGTGGGTTGGGCAATCCAGACAGGACAGCCCCACAGCTGACCTGACTGTCACCTGTTCCTGCCGTGCACCGTTGCGCACAACACGGCTGACGCCCCCGTGGCATAGCAGCGGGCGACCGGCCGTGCATGCAGCGGATCACTCCCACCGTCGCGCGACGCGAGCTGCACGACGCGTGACGAATTGAATCGCGTCCACCGCGCGACCTCGCCGCGCACGTCGATATGCGCAAAGGGGCCGCTGGGACCCATGGCATCGTAAAGGCCAAGGCCGCCGGCGAGCTCGGGGTGCGCCCGCTCCACGTCTTGCACGGATTCCTCGATCAGCCGCACATCGCGAGCGTCCACGCGCCCATCGTGGTTCAGGTCATCCATCCGCCCGTCGTGGTTGGCGTCGATGATGATGTCGGCCGCGTCGCCATACTGGTGCCGGCTCTCACGCGCCCGGCCGCTGGCGTCGCCCAGCGCGAAGTTGTACGATGGCGTCCGGAACCCCGACAGCACCTCCACGTGCGAGGTGGGCACGCCGCGCAGGGCGAGATCCTGCAGCACGAGCTCCAGCTTGTCGAGCAGCGCCGCGCGCAACACGATGTACTTGGGCCACACGTCGGGCTGGTCATGCGTGAGGAAGTCACGTAGTGTGAAATGGGAGGAGATCCGCGTATCCTCGTTGGCTGGCGTGACCTCCACGAAGCCGTGCGGGTTGGCGTACGCCGCGGAGCGCACCGCATGCAACTCCGCCGGCCAGTAGCCCACCTGGTAGCGTCCAACGAACGATCCGAGCTTTCGGGAGAAGTCGATGCGCTGGATAACGGAAAACGGAATGCCGTCGACACCACCAGGCACCGCGAGCACACCGTCGTGCGCGCCGCTTGTGGCGCCGGGCAGTTCCGCGAAGTCGCCGGCGCCCACGAAGCTGGCGCGCAACGCACCGCTCAGGCCGAGCGCGATGTCCCCGAGCGCGAGGACCGGAGCCGGTTCGGCGGACGGTGGTTGCAGTTCGGCGCCGGTGGCCGGCACGCGCCAGCGCACAACGTGCGCCGCGTCAGCAGCGCGGGTGCGCGCGACGCAAGCAACCAGCAGGGTAGCGACCCCAACGGTGAGCGTCGTGGTGGCGCACCAGCGAAACGGCATGCGGGAGATCACATTGCATGGACGCACCGGCTGAAACCCGGGTCACCGCGCCGTCGTACGGCGGCAGGAGGAGGTGGAACATGATTGGACTGCTCGGATTGGCGGCCACCGTTGCCGCACTCATTCTGGGGTATGCGAATGCGCGGCACTTCGTACGCACGCGTCTTCGCTATGTTGATGCGATTCAGCGCAAGCTCGCGCCGTGGGCGGCGGGAGCTGCCGCCGCGGTGATCGTGACCCCGCTGGCGTGGTTGCTGCCCGCGGTGAGCATTGGCTCGGTCGTGTTGTTCGGAGTCGCCATTGGAACTGGCGTAGCCCATGGTGCGCGCGACGTGCGCCGCGCCGAGACCGGGCTGCTCCGGCCGTGATTGTGAGGGCAAGTCAGATGAGGTAGCTATCCCTCGGGAGAGTGGCGAACGCCGCTCTTCCGGGGGAATTGCCTATTGCGTGCCGGCTTTTGGCACGTAGTTTTGCCGTCGCGGCCTCGCGCAAATCTCTCATGCAGGCCGCGATCCCACCTTCGCAGGAGGAATCTGCCATCCATCCTGGTTCGCCCGGCACCATCAAACTGAGTTCTACCCACAGCACCAACTCGTCCTACCGTAATTTCGTTCGCGATAGCCTGCTCTGCCGTCATGACCGCAGCGCGGCCTGTCGCGCGACACTGAGCAGTATCCGCCCTTCCGACATCATCAGGAGGACTGTAATGCCATTGACCGTTTGCGCACCGGACCGGACGTCACTGTTCCGTGTTCGGACGCGCGGCAAGCCGCAAATTCTGCTGCGTGCCCTGTTCATCGCGGGCGCCGCGAGCGTGATGCTCACGGCCGCCGCCGCGGCGCAGGGTGTCGTGGCTGGCACCGTCACCGATGCGGACACGCATCAGCCCGTCGTCGGCGCTCAGGTGAGCATTCCGAACACGACGCTCGGTAGTCTGACGGATGCGCAGGGGCATTTTCACATCGGAAGCGTCCGTGGGGCAACGACCCAACTGATCGCCCGGCGCATTGGCTATGAGTCGCTGATGCGCAGCGTCACGGTTGGCGACACGACCGTCAGCCTGGTGCTCACATCGCGTCCGATGAGCCTGAGCGAAGTGGTCGTGACGGGAACGCCGGGTGGCGCGACGAAGCGCGAGATCGGAAACGCGGTGACGACAGTGGACGCCGCCGCCATCACGAAGATTGCACCGATACAGAGCTTCCAGCAGCTCATCGCCGGGCGCGCGCCAAACGTGACCATCATGCCGGGGACCGGCGAGATCGGTTCCGGTGCCAAGATCCGCGTCCGCGGCACATCGAGCCTGGGTCTGGGTCAGGTGCCGCTCATGTACGCCGACGGCGTACGCATGGACAACGACCAGGCGACCGGGCCGGAAAACCAGGCGTTCGGCGCCCAGACGATCTCGCGCTGGAACGACATCGACCCTGAAGACATCGAACGCGTCGAGATCATCAAGGGCCCGTCCGCGGCGACGCTCTACGGCACGGAAGCGTCCAACGGCGTGCTGCAGATCCTCACCAAGTCGGGGCAGTCCGGCCCGACCCAGTACAGCTTCACCATGCAGCAAGGCGAGAACTGGTTCATGAATCCTCAGGGCCGGTTCCCGACGAACTACGACATCGTGGATGGGAACATCGCGTCCATTGACTACGCCCAGCTCAACCAGGCGTACAAGAACAAGACGGGCGACAACATTTTCAACAACGGGTGGGACCAGAAGTATCACCTCGGCATCTCGGGCGGCAGCGACAAGGTGCAGTACTACTTTGCCGGCGTCCGCGAACTGAACAACGGGGTGGAGCCGTCGAACTGGCTCGATCGTACCAGCGGCCGCGCCAACGTCACGGCCACGCCCAGCGACAAGTTCAAGATCGCCGCGCACCTGAGCTACGTCACGGGACGTACCCACGTCTCGCCCGAAGCCGGGTATGGCGGGCGCATGTGGACGACGTACCTCATGGATCCGGCAACCGTCTCCGATCCGAATTACATCGGCTTCGGCAGCAACCTGCCGTACCAGTACGATCAGGTCTATGACATGTACCAGGACGTCAACCGGTTCACAGGCAGTGTCCAGATCACGAACGATCCCTGGTCCTGGTTCTCGCACCGGCTCACGATTGGCGCGGACCAGGTGAACTCGATGGACGTCGAAGGAGCGAACCGGGTGGACTCGCTCGTGAACGCCGTGGGTTCCGACGCGCTGGGCTATCGCTATCAGACGAACAACACCGATGCCTTCCGGACCTTCGACTACTCCGCAACGGCCAAGTTCAACGCCGCGAAGGAGCTGAACTTCGCGACGTCGGTCGGCGCGCAGTACTACACCAAGCGATATGAATACGTCATGGGCGGCGGCGCCGTATTCGCGGCGCAGGGACTCCAGTCCGTCGGCTCGCTCACGCAGGGGCTCACGCAGGGCCAGGACGTGACGGAGAACCGCACGCTTGGCTACTACGCGCAGGAGCAGATCGCCTGGAAGGACCGGCGCTACTTCACGCTGGCGCTGCGGTCGGACAAGAATAGCGCGTTCGGTTTGAACTACGGTCGCGCGTACTATCCCAAGGCGAGCGTCTCCTGGGTACTGAGCGACGAGCCGTTCTGGCACGCGTCCTGGATGAACTCGTTCCGTTTCCGCGCGGCATACGGCGAGACCGGACAGCAGCCGAACCAGTTCGATGCACTGCGCACGTACGCACCCACGGTTGGCCCTGGCGATCAGCCGGCGCTGACTCCGCTCTCCCTGGGTAACGCGAGCCTCGGCCCGGAGCGCGGGAAGGAATTCGAAACCGGCTTCGAGGCCAGCATGTTCCACGACCGGGTTGGTGTGGAGTTCACGTATTACAACAAGCGCACGACCAGCGCGATCCTGGATCGTCAGGTCGCGCCGTCCGTCGGCTTTGCGCTCGACCAGTTCGTGAACGCGGGACAGGTGAGCAACAAGGGTGTGGAAGGAGTGATTCGCGCAACGCCGGTTCAGGGTGATGTCCTGACCTGGGACGCCAGCTTCAGCATGTCATACAACAAGAACAACATCGACAATCTGGGAATTGCAGGCGTGAACTTCATCACCCCGGGCACGTATCAGCGTGATCAGGCCGGCTATCCGGTGGGCGCCTGGTTCGAGCGCAAGGTCGTGAGTGCCACGATCGATCCGGACGGCACCGCCAGCAACATCATGTGCGACAACGGCCAGGGCGGGACAGTCGACTGCGCCGACGCACCGAAAGTGTATCTGGGCAACAGCATCCCGAGCACGGAAGGCGCGTTCACGAGCACCGTCACGCTCTGGGGCAAGCTCAAGCTGTACGGCCTGGTGGACTTCCAGCTCAACCAGCAGAAGCTGGATGGCAACCGCCGCATCGTGTGCTATTTCGAAATCGGCGGACTCTGCAAGGACATCGTGGACCCGCAGCACGCCGATCCGGTCGTTCTCGCCTCTTTCCAGGAAAGCTATCCTGGCTTTCTCATCGTGAATTCCGGCTTCGCGAAGCTGCGCGAGATTTCCGCGTCGTATTCGCTGCCGGAGACGTTCGCCACACGGCTACATGCGTCGGCAGCCTCCATCACGGTGGCGGGGCGCAATCTTCATACGTGGACGAACTACAAGGGACTCGAGCCCGAGGCACAGTTCCTCGGCAGCGGGACTCGTGGTTCGGGCAGCGCATGGGAGCAGACGGCGCTGCCGATTCTCTCCTCATTCGTTGCCACGCTGAACGTCACATTCTAGGCGACCACCACCTCATACCGACGAAACGATATGCCATTCCAGATTCAGCCAGGCGCGGTGCATCGCTCGCGACGGGGAGCCAGGTTCCTCGGGGCCGCGGTGGTGCTCGCCACGCTCATGGCGTGTGACAGCTTGCTCAACGTCTCATCGCCGAGCCGCATTCCGGCGTCGCCAATCGAGACGGCGTCGAACTCCGTGCTGCTCGCGAGCGGCGCACAGGCGGACTTTGACTGTGCGCTCGGGTCGTTCATTGTCGTTGGCGGCGAGCTGACGGATGAATTCGAAGATGCCACTGAAACGGCAGCCCGCTGGATCGTTGACCGGCGGGCAGTTCCCTCCGACGGCGGCGAGCGCTACGCCGCCTCGGATTGCGACGGCGGCGGAACGTACATTCCCATTAACCGCGCCCGCGAGTCCGCGGACAACCTGATCCGCATTCTCAACGGCGCCACCGATGCGGACATGCCCGCCGGCGTGAGCCGGGATTCGCTCATCGGCGTCATGTCGGCGTACGCCGGCTATGCCCGCGTCATGCTGGGCGAAATGTTCTGCAGCTCGGTCATCTCGGCGCTCAATCCCGATGGCACCATCACGTTCGGGAGCGAGCTGACTCCGGCGCAGATGTTCGCGTCGGCCGATTCGATGTTCACGGCGGCCATCGCCGCGGCGCAGGCCGATGGCGATCAGACGACGTTGAACATGGCCTACGTCGGCCGGGCGCGAACGCGCCTCGATCTGGGTGACTACGCCGCGGCTGCCGCCGATGCCGAGCTGGTGCCGGCCTCGTTCAATTTCAAGGTGGACGAGTCCACGGTCAATTCACGGCGCACCAACCGGATCTGGGCGGAGAGCAATCTCACCTCGACGGCGTCGTCCGTGGGGCCGCGCTATCAGAACATGCGCTACCCGGCGAACCCGGCCGGGACGCTCGACTCGCGCGTCAAGGCGGTGCAGCTCAACGCGCCGCCACTCAGCAACGGCCTGGTGCAGTGGGCGCAGCTGAAGTACCCGGATGGGGCCACCGCCATTCCTGTCGCGCGCGCGGCCGAAGCGCAACTCATCATTGCGGAAGCCGACGCGCGCGCCAATGACACGAACGGAGCGATCGGCATCATCAACGATCTGCACGCCGCCGCGGGGCTGCCTGCCTATTCAGGCCCCACGGATCAGGCTTCGGTCATTAACGCGGTGATTGACGAACGGAGCCGGGAGCTGTTCCTCGAAGGCCAGCGCCTCGGCGACGTGATCCGCAACAACATTCAGCTCGATCCTCCGGAAGGCACGGCATACCGGAATGGCGGCAAGTACGGCCCGTCCGGCAACAAGCTGTGTCTGCTCCTGCCTGACAACGAGAAGCAGGGGAATCCGAACTTCTGATTGGTAGTCGTTGGTAGTCGCTGGTCGCTGGTCGTTGGTCGCTGGACTCCCTGCTTTCTTCCAGCCACCAGCACAGAAGGGGCAACCCCTCGGGTTGCCCCTTCTGGGCAAGTAAAGGGGCAGCCCCATGGGCTGCCCCTTTACATGTTCCCCTCCATGGCCTCCGCGAACTCGCTCGTTTTGAGGAGCGTCGCGCCGGTCATGGCGCGTTCGAAGTCGTACGTGACCCGCTTCTGCGCGATGGTCTTCTCCAGCGAGGAGACCACGAGGTCGGCTGCTTCGCCCCAGCCCATGTAGCGGAACATCATCTCGCCGCTCAGGATCAGTGAACCGGGGTTGACCTTGTCCTGTCCGGCGTAGCGAGGCGCGGTGCCGTGCGTCGCCTCGAAGATTGCGTGACCGGTGCGGTAGTTGATGTTGGCGCCGGGCGCGATGCCGATGCCGCCCACCTGAGCGGCGAGCGCGTCGGAGATGTAGTCGCCGTTGAGGTTGGGGGTGGCGATCACGCTGTACTCCGCGGGGCGGAGCAGAATCTGTTGCAGGAAGTTGTCCGCGATCACGTCCTTGATCACTGTGCCGCCAGGGAGCTTGAGCCAGGGGCCGCCATCGAGCTCCGTTGCGCCGTACGCCTCGCGCGCCAGCTCGTAGCCCCAGTCGCGGAAGGCGCCCTCGGTGTACTTCATGATGTTGCCCTTGTGCACCAGCGTCACGCTGGGGCGGTGCTGCGCGATGGCGTAGTCGATTGCCGCGGCCACGAGTCGCTTGGTGCCTTCCTCGGATATCGGCTTGATGCCAATGCCGCTCGTCTCCGGAAAGCGGATGTTGTGCACGCCCAGCTCGCGCTGCAGAAAGTCGATGAGCTTGCGCGCCTCGGGGCTCCGCGCCTTGTACTCGATGCCGGCGTAAATGTCCTCCGTGTTCTCGCGGAAGATGACCATGTTCACGCGCTGCGGCTCCTTCACGGGACTCGGCACGCCGGTGAACCAGCGCACGGGTCGTACGCAGGCGTAGAGATCGAGCTGCTGGCGCAGTGTCACGTTGAGCGAGCGAAATCCGCCGCCGACAGGAGTCGTGAGCGGTCCCTTGATCGCAACGAGGTGGTGCCTGATGGCGGTGAGCGTGTCATCCGGGAGCCAGCTGTTGATCGTGTTCTTCGCCTTTTCCCCCGCCAGAACCTCGAACCACACGATGCGGCGTGCACCGCCGTACGCCTTGCGCACTGCGGCATCGAACACCAATTGTGCGGCACGCCAGATGTCCGGGCCAATGCCGTCACCCTCGATGAACGGGATGATCGGCTCCGCAGGCACCTGGAGCACACCGTCCTTCATGGTGATGGTTTCTCCGCCTGTGGGCGGAGTGAGGTTCCTGTATTCAGGCATGGTGGAGGTCGTCATGGCGATGATCCGATGGAGTCAAGGGGTGTCGGTGCACGGCAGGGTGCGTCTCTCAAAGTTACCCGGACGGAGATGAACGGCAACGGCGACACCGAGCGCGTGGCGCGCGCCATTTACGATGCGTTCGATGCGTACCACGCCGAATTCCGCGCGATTACGCGCCGCGGGAAGGGACGCTTCGAGCGCCGCGACTGGCATGGCATTCTGGATGATGCGCGTGAACGGCTCGCGTGCTACACGGCGCATCTGCAGCCGGCGCTGCAGCGCGTGCGCACCATACTTGGCGCCGACGCGACCGATGTCCCGATCTGGCAGGAGATTCGCTGGATGCACTCCGCGCTCATCGTGGACCGTGAGGACTACGAGCTGGCGGAGACGTTCTTCAACTCCGTCACGCGACGCATCTTCGCCACGGTGGGCGTGAACGAGCGCGTGGAGTACGTCCTGTCGGATACGAATCCGGAGGACGACGACGAGAGTGCATCGCGCGCCTGGCGCACCTATCCGCGCGGCCGGAGCACGGCGGAGCTCGTCTGCCGGGTGCTGACCAGTACCGGGTGGAGCGCACCATGGGCGGACCTCGACGGCGACTGCGCGGCGGTGGCCGAACGAATCGATGCCGAAACGCGCCAGGCATGGGGGACGGATGCCTTCGATGGGATCGAGATGCTCGCCTCTCCCTTCGTGCGCAACAAGGCGGCATATCTGGTGGGCCGCCTCTTCCGCGGCAACCGGATGCTGCCACTCCTGCTGCCGCTGCTCAACGATGCGCGTGGCATTCGCGTGGATGCCGTGCTGCTCTCCTCGAACGAGGTGAGCATCGTCTTCGGTTTCAGCTGGTCGTATTTCCTGGCCGATGTCCAGTGTCCGCGCGCGACGGTGGAGTTCCTCGCGACACTCATGCCGCTCAAGCGGGTGGACGAACTGTACAACGCGATCGGCTACACGAAGCACGGGAAGACGGAACTGTACCGCACGCTCGTGACGCATCTCGCACAGGACGGCGCCCGGTTCGCCTTTGCGCCGGGCGACCAGGGGCTGGTGATGAGCGTGTTCACGCTGCCCTCGCTGAACGTGGTGTTCAAGATCATCAAGGACACCTTCGGCCATCCCAAGCGCACGACGCGCCGCGAGGTGATGGAGCACTATCGCCTCGTGTTCATTCACGACCGCGTGGGCCGTCTGGCGGACGCGCAGGAGTTCGAACATCTCGAGCTGCCGCGACGCTGCTTTCCGGACGAGTTGCTGGCGTATCTGTTGGAGGTCGCGTCCAGCGCGGTGCGCGTGGAGGGAGAACACGTCATCGTACGCCATCTCTACACGGAGCGCCGCGTGACGCCGCTCAACGTCTATCTCCAGCAGGCGGAGGGAGAGCCGGCCGAGGAAGCCATTCTCGACTACGGCCTGGCGATCAAGGAGCTGGCCGGCGCGAACGTGTTCACGGGCGACATGCTGCTCAAGAATTTCGGCGTGAGCCGGCATGGTCGCGTGATCTTCTACGATTACGACGAACTGTGCCTGCTCACCGACTGCACGGTTCGCCGGCTGCCGCAGGCGGAGAATCCGGTGGATGAGCTATCGCCCGAACCGTGGTTCGGCGTGGGCGAGCACGACATCTTTCCCGAGGAGTTCGCCGCGTTTCTGGTTCCGGCCGGGCGGCTGGGTGAAGTATTCCGCGCCCGCCACGGCGACCTGCTCACGGTGCAATACTGGATGCGCATGCAGATCAGGCAGCGCGCCGGCGAGATCGCGGATGTCTTTCCCTACCGCGACGCGCGCCGGCTGCACCGCGTGCTTGCGCCCGTTGCCGCCGACGAGCCGGCCGCACCGGACGCGACTACTGCACCGTCGTTCCCTGCGACAGGCGCTTGAGTACCGAGGCGACCTGCGATCGCGTATCCGCATAGCGGAGCGAATCGCTCAGCGCCCTGAGCCGCGGTTCGACGATCGCGGGCGTCACACGCCCGAGCGCGTTCACGACCCAGCCGCGCACGTACGCGTGGTCGTCGTTCAGGTGTTGGCTCAGCGCATCCAGCGCGGTGGCGTTGTTGTGCGAGGCAAGGGTCGCCAGTGTCATGGCGGCCCGGGGTGTGGTGGCGAGCAGCGCCGTCACGCGTGGGACGAGCGTTGTGTCGGCCGTGCGCGCAATACCGGCAAGCGCTGCGTTCTGGATTTCATCGAGGTAGGACGGCGTCGTGAGCCCCGCCGCGAGCAGCGCGCTCCGCCCCGCGCTGTCGAGCCGGGCCGCGGTAGCCAGCGCCGCCGCGCGCACCTCGTAGCTCGAATCGTGCGCCCACACGGTGCGTGCCAGCTCCGTAGCGCGATCGCCGCCAACCGTGGCGAGTGCCGTGACCGCGGCGCGGCGCACCGCGGAGGACGTATCGTGCAGCGCAGCTTCGAGAACCGGCAGGGATTGTGGCGCGGGGAAGTGCGCCAGTGCGTCCACCGCTTCGGCGCGCGTCAGATAGTAATCCGCGTGTGTCGCCGCGTCGCTGAGCGCCGCGAGCGCCTGAGCATCCCCCGTGCGCGCGCGCAGTGCCCCGATCACCCACGAGCGGTCCCAGAGATCCGGGTCGGTCCGCAGCTGGGTAGCGAGCCAGCTCGTGGACTGTGGGAAGTCGAGCTTCTTGAGAATCGAGTTGCCGTCGTCGAAGATGACCATCGTGGGCGGACCGGAAAGCCCCGCGATCCGGATGGTCTGCTCGCGCGCGTCGAGCTGGGCGTGCTGGACGACGTCACCGCCCGCCGTCCCCACCCGGATCGTGACGGGCATGCGGAAGATCGTGGGCGTCGCGAAGCGCAACCCCGTACTGTCCGCCGTGGCGGTGTCCACTTGCGTCTGCTTGACGGCGAGCGTGAGGACGCGCGCCGAGGAATCGTACTGCGCACTGACGTTAAATTCGGGATAGCCGGACTGGTACACCCACTCGTCCCAGAACCAGTCGAGATTCTGGCCAGTGGCGTGGAGCACCGCCTGCCGCAGATCATCCGACGTGGCGTTGCCCAACTGGTGCTGTTCGAGATACGTGTGCATGGACGCCCAGAAGGGCTGCTCGCCCAGATAGCGCTCCAGCATGCGCAGCACGAGCGCGCCCTTGGGATAGATGTTGTCGGAGCCGAGTGAGGCGAGCGGCATCCGGCGCCGGCCGTCGATGCTGAGGAACTGGCGGTACTCGTCCAGGTAATAATCGTCGCCCGCGTGACGGCCCAGCATGGCGGTCCAGTACGCGCCGGGCATGAACTCGGCGAACCCCTCATTGAGCCAGGTGTTCGCCCAGTTCTCCGTGGTGGTGTAGTCGCCGAACCACTGATGCGCGAGCTCGTGCGGGATGAGGATGTAGCTGTACCACGGCCGGTCCTGATAGGCATGCCGATCGGGCAGCCAGTCCACGAGCGTCGTGGCGCTCACGTTCTCCATGCCGCCAAAGAAGTCCGCGACGGTGGTCTGGGCGTACTTGGCCCAGGGATACCTCACGCCCGTGAGACGCGAATAGACGTCGATCATGTTCGTCGTCTCGGTGAACAGCCGGCGGGCCTTGGCGCTGTCGTCGTGGTACACGTAGTAGTCCACGGGAATGCCATGCCAGTTGTCGTGCAGCTCCGCGAGGGGCGCCACGATGAGCGACACGAGATAGGTGGAGGCGGGCTCGGCCTGCGACCAGCGAACGGTGTGGGTGCCGTCCCGGTTCGCGTGGTCGGCGAGCTTGCGCCCATTGGAGACCACCGTGTACTGGCGGGGCACCGTGGCGGAGAGCTCCCACGACATCTTGTCGTTGGGGAAGTCGTAGGTGGGGAACCAGAAGTGATTGTCGTGATCTTCCCCCTGGCTCCAGATCTGCTGGGGCCGATGCGGCCGTCCCTCGGGCTCGATGAAGGTGAGGCCCCGTCCGTTCACCACCCTGCCGCGGTAATCGAGGGTGAAGCGCACGGTGTCGCGGAAGGCGACGGGGTGGGGAAGCCTGACCACGAGCGAGTCGCCGTGGTGCGTTGTGGCGAGCGCGGCGCCGCGCGCGTCGCGCGCGCTGGTGACGTCGAGCAGCGCGCCGGCATCCAGGATGATCGAATCCAGAGCGGGACGCAGCGACACGAGCGTGGTGGCGACCTGGCCCGTGAAGGACGTGGAGTCCCAGTTGAAGTCGCCCATCGCGATGCGCTGGTGCACCAGGTCGTAGTCGTGGGAGCGGGTGTAGCGGTCGTTGACGATACGCTCGCCGTTGGACTGGGCGGCGGCGCCCGCCGCGGGAAGCGTCACGAGGGCGGCGCAGGCGGCCACGGCGAGCGAGGGGAACGCGGCCCGGGGGAGATGAAGAATTCGCATGGGAGTGAATCTTTGAGCAGAAGCGGCGGAAGGCAATGGTGCTGCCCTTCAATCAGGCGCGGAACGCGATAGCTTTCACTCGTTCGCAGGAGCGTACTGCATGGCGGAACGGCAATCGTGGAGAGGCGACGCATGAGCAACGCAACGGAGATCGCGAAGGAGCAGCTGTCGGCCACCGGCGGCCTTGAGGTTACGGACTCGCGCACGGGCCGGCAATACGCGATGCCGGTGACGGACGGCGCCGTGCGCGCGATGGACTTCCGACAGGTGAAAACCGGCGACCAGGACTTCGGGTTGCTGAGCTACGACCCTGCGTTTCTCAACACGGCCGCGTGCCGCAGCACCATCACCTTCATTGACGGCGAGAAGGGGATTCTCCGCTATCGCGGCTACCCGATCGAACAGCTCGCGGAGCGTGCCTCGTTCCTCGAGGTGGCCTGGTTGCTGCGCAACGGCGAGCTGCCCACGCAGCCGCAGTACGACTCGTGGGTGCACGACATCACGTTTCACACCTACGTGCACGAGAACATCAAGAATTTCCTGCAGGGGTTCCGCTACGACGCGCATCCGATGTCGATGCTTTGCAGCACGGTCGCGGCCCTGTCGAGCTTCTACCCGAACGCCAAGGACATTCACGATCCGGAGCAGCGGGACCTGTCCATTATCCGGCTGCTCGCCAAGCTTCCCACGCTCGCCGCGTTCATCTACCGGCACGGGAAGGGAATGCCCTTTGTGTATCCCGACAACAACCTGTCATACGTGGAGAACTTCCTCTCCATGGTGGCGCGCATGGCGGAGCCGCGCTACGAGGCCAAGCCCGTGTTCACCCGCGCGACCGAGGTGCTGTTCATCCTGCACGCGGATCACGAGCAGAACTGTTCCACGACCGCGGTGCGCACCGTGGGGTCGGCGCATGCCGATCCGTTCTCGGCCGTGGCCGCGGGGATCGCGGCGCTCTACGGCCCGCTGCACGGTGGGGCGAACGAGGCCGTGCTGCGCATGATCCAGCAGATCGGCAGCGTGAAGAACGTGCCCGCATTCATTGAAGGTGTGAAGAGCGGCAAGGAAGGGCAGCGCCTCATGGGCTTCGGCCACCGCGTGTACAAGAGCTACGATCCCAGGGCGCGCATCGTGAAGCAGCTCGCCGATGAGGTGTTCAAGGAAGTGGGCATGGACAAGGACCTCGAGATCGCGCTCGAGCTGGAGCGCATTGCGCTCAAGGATGACTACTTCGTGTCGCGCAAGCTGTATCCGAACGTGGATTTCTACACGGGGCTGATCTACCGCTCCATGAAGTTCCCCACTGATTTCTTCACCGTACTGTTTGCGGTGGCCCGCACGGCGGGATGGCTGGCGCAGTGGGAAGAGATGCTGCTCGACAAGGAACAGAAGATCGCGCGTCCCCGGCAACTGTACGTCGGACACGACGAGCGACCGTACGTCTCCACGCTGACCACCAGAACGAAAAAGTAGTTCTCCCCTTACTCCGGAGAGTGTCCGATGCGGGTCACTTCCCCCTGGGCGGCACTGGCGCGCGCCAGTACCGTCGGCGGCGTGGCATTGCTGATGATGGCGTGCGGCTCCGACTCCACGAATCCCGGCGGGTCCGGGATCACGCCGGATCAGCTCAGTGTGATTGGTGACGGCATCGCGACCGAGGTCGAAGGTTCCGCGAGCCTGATGACGGTGTTCGAGGTGACGCACCCGAGCGAAGCGGTGCGGCGCGTGCGTGACGCGGTACCGGGAGCACCGCTGCTGAGTCTCGCGCGCGTGCTCGGAACCGCGGCGCCGTCCTCGTGCCCGACCTTCTCACCGGCATCGCCCGCGGACGGCGACCACGACGGCGTGCCGGATCAGGCGACGCTCACGTTCGCGCTGCCGGACTGCCAGGCGACGGACCCGTCAGGGGACATCCTCAAGATCACGGGAACCATCGCGCTCTCGGATCCCGCGCCATCGGATTCCAGCGTCGCGTCCAACGGCACGGCAACGGACTTCACGATCGACTTCGCGTCGTCGCAGGGCGTGGAACTGCTCAACACCTCGCGCGGCGGCGTGTGGGCCACGACCCCGGCGGGCACCGGGCTGTCGCAGAACTATCAGATGCACAGCACCGTGAGTGTGAGTGGCGTACCCGCACTGGACATCACCACGGGCTGGACGAGTGTGTTCACGCCGCAGGCGGGGAGCACGGTGTTCATGGGTGCCGAGCTGCCGCTTGGTTCGCTGAGTGTGACCGGTCCCATTACGGTGAACGACGGGCTGGACGCCTTTACGATGACCATGGAGACGACCGTCCCGCTCCAGTACGACGCGCAGGGCTGCGCCAGCAAGACCACGTCGTTCACGGGCGGCGAGGCGCACGCGGCGCTCTCCGGCGGCACGAGCGGATACGTGAAGGTGGTGTGGGCGAATTGTGATCTGCCCACGTATACGTACGTGCCGCAGTAGCGCTCAGCGATCCCGTGCTCAGCGATCCGTGGAGCAGGTCATGCTAACGGGCGGGCGGTTGCTGCAGGCGATGGACTCATCCATGCCGCGGGCCACCGGCCCGCACGCCGTGGCCTGCGCTGAGCGGGCGGCTTCGGCGCGACTGGCGGCTGAGGCTGACGCACAGTTGTGCTGTCCCTGGTAGGCGACGCAGGCGTTGCAGCGGACTTTCTGTGCGCTCAGCGTGGACCAGAGGAGAAAGCCAACGAGGGCGACGACGACGATGAGGGCGATGAGGCGGCCAGATTTCATCTCGGAATCTCAGTGGAGAGGGGGGGAATCGGCAATCGGGAATGGGGAATCGGGGAGGCAATCCGCCGCCTGAAATCCCACCC